>JAAYCL010000006.1 GCA_012729785.1 Chlamydiota bacterium
GCGGTCGTGTCCGGTAACCGCATCGAGCTCGCCCTGCGGGGAAATCCGCCGGGATTCCTTGCAACGGAGCCGGAAAAAGCGATGGCGCAGAGAATGGTGTTCTCTGCGCCATCAAAGTGGCTCCCCGGGCAGGACTCGAACCTGCGGCACGGTGGTTAACAGCCACCTGCTCTACCGACTGAGCTACCGGGGAATGCAGCCGTCGCTCGTTACTGGTTTCTCTTGTCTAGGGAAAACGGATGTCAGAGAACGGACAGAGTATAACAAAGGGGGCGGGGGGATGGGAAATCAATGCTATCATTTGGCGCGTGGGGTTTGAACAGCGCCCCGCAAAGGAGGGGGATCGAGGGGGAAGACGCCCCTGATGAATTGGAACAGGACCAGCGGGCGGACTGAGGTCAGCCCTGTAACAAGGGGCAGGAAAACACATCGGCGGACTCGAGACCGCCCCGCGGGGGACAAGGAAGGATAGGCGGCCTCGCGGCCGCCTTGCAGATGCGTTGTATTCGGGGGGCCCGGAGGGGCGTGGAGAAGGGGCACGCACGATGTACGTCACGACGATAGAACCGCGGTTCGGCGACGCGGACGGGATGGGGCACATCACCAACACGGCGCTCCCGCTCTGGTTCGAGCGGGCGCGGAACAGGGTCTACCGGGTCTTCAACCCGACACTCGACCTGACGAGGTGGAACCTCGTGATGGCGCGCCTCGAGGTCGAGTACAAGGGGGAACTGTTCTACGGGCGGGACGTTGAGGTGAGGAGTTCGGTCTCCCGCATCGGGGAGACGTCGTTCGACGTGGCGCAGGAGGCGTGGCAGGACGGCGCGCTGCGGGCGACCGGGAAGGTCGTTCTCGTGCAGGTCGATCCCGCCGAGAGGAGGCCATCGCCTCTCCCGCCCGACATACGCGAGGCGCTGCAGTCGCTCTGAAATGCCCCGGTCATCCGCCGCAGTTCCGGCTCATCAGGCGCGAACCCGGAGGCGGCGTCGACGCACGGGGCCCGGGGCCGGGCTTTCCGTTTGCCGTTTGCGGGCAGGTTGCCGGGATGGCTTTTAAAATGCAGCGAATCTCCGGGCGCTTTTCAGCCGGCCGAGAGATGGTTCAGCCCAAATGTCCGCGCGTTCGCCCGGCGGTTCGGACAGGAGGACCGCGATGAAGATCGTTCTGATCCACGGGAATCCCAGGGCGGGCGGCTTCGTCCACGGGTGCATCGACCTCGTCGCGGGGGAACTGGCTCGGGCGGGCGCGGAGGTGACGGTTGTGCGCCTCGCCGAGAAGCGGATCGCGGAGTGCACCGGCTGCTTCGCCTGCCTGCGGGAGGGGGCGTGCATCCACGAGGATGACATGGGCGGCATCATCGCCCTGCTCAGGGAAGCGGACGGCATCGTCACGGGGGCATCCGTCAGGAACGGCTATTTCCCCGCACTCTACAAGCGCTTTTTGGAGCGCATCACCTACCTCGTCGGCTTCCGCCGCGACCTGAAGGGGAAGCCGGTTCTCGCGATCGGCGCCGTGGGGATGGCGGGGGGGAAGAAGCATTTGGGGAGGGTGCTCACCCTCCGAGACTTCCATGCACTGCCCGCCGGATACCTCTTCTTCCGCACGGGGATACCGGGGACGTTGAAGGCGGAAGATGCCGGCGAAACGCTCCGCCTCGCCGCAGCGCGCTTCCTGCGCACGGTCGAGACGCGACCGAGGCCGAATATCCTCCGGCGCGCCGGATGGGCGCTGGACGACGCCGTGATGCGCCGGTTCATGTTCCGGAACGACCCGGACGGGGTCTACGCACACGTGGTTCGCGTCTGGCGGGAAAAGGGCCTGATGTAGCGGCGGGCGGCGCACCGTTCTCCTCCGTCGCGCCTGGTTCGTTTCCCGCGCCCGAAAAGCCGCGGCCCCGGGGGATCCTCGCCGCACTCGGGCCGCGGCGGCGAGGGCGCCGGCGATGGCGGTCCGTTCTCCCGCGCACGGAGACGGGAAAACCGGGGGAGCGAGAGGCGCGGAACGAACAGGCGCCCCTGACCGCCAATGCACCGGAGCCATTGCCGAGGGATGGATTTTATGCTACTCTTATCATTGAGAGGGCGCTTGCTGTGGATGCCTCCCGGGCATCGCCGATCAAGGCGGCATATGTCCCGATTTTCATGAAAGGGACTAGCGGCTTCCTTTCGCTCCTCTCCATCCTGCTCCTCGCCGCACCGGTATCCTTTTCGCACGCCGAGTTCGCGCGCGTCGGGTATATCAACAGCGCCTCGTCAGCGTGGGAGAATTACACCCAGTTGTTCGATCACACCTACACGCACATCATCACTACGTTCCTGATCCCAGACGGCACCGGTGCGATCGACCCGTACGATGCCGCCAAGCCTGTTGTGGTCGAGGAAGGCGATAATCCTTTCGGCATCGTGCTCATCAATAGGGCGCAGGCGCAAGGATCCAAAGTCCTCGTCTCGATCGGCGGCTCCACGGTGTCGTACAAGGTATATACGGATATCGCATCCGATCCGAATGCAAAGGCGAACTTCATCGCCAACGTAATCGACTTCGTTTCGACGTATGACTATGACGGCGTCGACGCGAATTTTGAAGGGTGGGGGGGGGGAACAAAGGCCGCGGATCGGGACATCGTGGACCAGTTGATCCTGGACCTCGCCCAAAACGTGAAGGATGCATGCCCCGGCGCGCTGTTCACCGTCACCCTCGCGCCGCTCTATTATCTCCCGGCGAGCCCGAGCGCCACGGTGGTCAACTCCGATCTCATAGACATGGCCCATCACATGAGCTACGACTTCATGAGCCAAAAGTACCCGCCCAACGGGCCTTTTCGGATGCCCGGGAGTGTGCTGTGGCTCGCGTGGGACGAGGGGACGGTGGAAAGGTCGGTGTGGGGGGCGTTCAGCTATCTCTATGCAAAGGGGTATAATCTATCGAAGATTACGGGCGGCATCCCGTTCTACCTGACAGATCACTCCTCATGGGACAGTGTGCGCAACGACACCGACTGGTCCCTCGTCAGTCTGCACGCCTCCTATCTGGAGAAACAACACCCTGCCGACAGCCGCTGGGTCAACGATCCGGAGGCAATCGAGGCGAAGATCGCGGAGTACAAGAAGATCGGGCTTTCGGGCGTGATGGAGTGGCAGGTGGGCAAGGAGGGGACGACGGGCGACCTCAGCCAGGCGCTCTACGACGCCGCCACGAAACAGGATCCCCTGGTAATGCCCCTGACAATCAACTTCATGCCGCCCCTTGCCGATTGCCCCGGCTCGTACAGGCGCGACAGCGGCGGCGCGTACGGGTTGAGGGGCGACTACGGCTGGCAATCGCACTGAGCGCCACACCGGCTTGCCTCAGCCGCGCAGGACACCGAGGAGCGTCAACCCTTCCCTGATCAACACGAATCCGAAGATCGCGAGCAGCGCCCCGAGTCCGCGCATCAGCCAGCGGTAGGCGCGGCCGCCGAACCAGCGTTCCACGCCTCCCGCGGCCGCCGCCGCGGCCGCCTGCGCCCCCACGAGACAGACGTAGAAACCTCCCGCGAAGGCGAGCGCCGCGGCCGGCCGGCGCTCCCACCCGCTGCGCATCGCCGGCGCGCCGACCGTCATCCAGAATAGGTACGGGTTGGGGCTGAGCAGATTCACGATGACGCCTTTCCGCAGCGACTGCGGGGCGGCGCGGAGGAGCCGTTCGGCGCGCGGCGGCGTCCGGAGATTGCGGCAGCCGAGACGGAGCAGGTAGGTCCCCCCCGCGGCGGAGATCAGGCCGAGGATGAGGCGCGACTCCGAGAAACGCGAGAGGACGAACAGAGAGGCGAGGACGATTGGGATGTCGGTGAGGATCGGCACGAACGCGACCTTCAGCCCCTCGCGGACGCCGTGGGCGAGGGCCTGGGAGACGACGAGCGCCAGGAGAGGTCCCGGTGTGAGGCCCGCGGAGAGACCGAGCGCCGCGCCGATGCCCAGTGACGCCGCCAAGCCCTGTCCCAACGCCCGTCCTCCCCGGGATGGTATACTGAAAGTCGGAATTAACGGGATGCCCGGGGAACTCTTCTTCCCCGCGGCGCGTCAAAGATAGCAAAGGGAGCGATGCAGCCGCCACCGAAAGAACTCCTCATACGGGCGTCGGAGGGCGACGCGGAGGCGTTCGAGCAGATCTACCGTGCGACAGCGGACTACGTCTACACCATCGCCGTCGGGATCACCGGCAACCGGGCCGACGCGGAGGAGGTCGCGCAGGACGTCTTCGTGAAGGTCCACCGGGGACTCGGGAGGTTCCGTTTCGAGGCGTCGTTCACGACGTGGCTATACCGGATCACTGTCAACCGCGCCCTCACGGAGGCGAAAAGGTCCGGGCGGCGGCGCGCGCGGCGGGCCGAGTTCGACGACGGGATGGCGGTCGAGGATCCGCGCAACGCGACGCGCGAGACGGTCGAACGCGAGGAGAACGAAACGCGGGTGCGGTTTCTCCTGAAGGGGCTCAGGCCCGAACAGCGCGCGTGCATCGTGATGCGGGAGATGGACGGGATGCGGTACGGGGAGATCGCGCGGGCGCTGGGCGTGAAGCTCAATACGGTCCGATCGAGGATACGGAGGGCGCGGGAGGCGCTGTGCGCCCGCGCGCGGGCGGGGGGGGGGATGGAATGAACTGCGAAAAGGCGCGGGGGCTTCTCGCGGCGGACTACACGGACGGGGAACTAGACGCGGCGGCGCGGGCGGAGGTCGAGCGGCATCTCGAAGCCTGCGCGAAGTGCCGTCTGTTCGAGGAGGAGCTGCGCCGGCTGGCCGTCGAGCCGCTGAGGAGCGCCACGCGAATCGCCGCGCCCGCCTCGCTCTGGCCGAGGGTGCTGCGGGCGATCCGGCGGGAAGAGGAACGGGGGGTGCGCGCAACGCTCCGCCGCGCATGGCGCGTGCTCCGTCTCCCGGCCACCGCCTACACCGCGGCGTCCGCGGCGGCCGCGGTCATCGTCGCCGCCGCGGTCTTCCGGGGTCTGTACGCCCCGCCGAACGGTTCGCGCGCGGCGGCGATCGACGCGGAGGAGCTGCATGCCTACCTCGATGAGCAGTATTCGATCCTCGCCTGCGAAAGCCGGGGCGGGTCTGCGGAGAGCGGCGAGGCGGGGTTCGGCACGCTCGTGGAGGAGTACCTGATGTGACGCGGAACTTTCCGCTGCCCCGGTTCGTCAAAGGGGTATAATGGGGCGGCGCCTGGCCGCGCCGTCCGTGCTGATGGGACCGCGCCGCGGCTTCACAAAAGCGGCACAACGAGAGGGGGCAGAGATGAAGGCACGACTGATCGGTACACTGTTGTCGATTGCGGCGGTTCTGCCGCTCGCGGCGGCGACGGCGTACACGCAGCCTGTGCCGCCGCCGGAAAAGGACGCGCCGGCGGTGGCCCCGGCGACCGGGGAGGAGACGCCGCCGCTTCCCCCCCCGGAAAAGGAGGGCGGATGGAGGATGGGGAGACGACTCGGCAGGCAGCAGTTGAAGGAGCTCAATCTGACCGCCGAGCAGCAGGAGAAGATCGACGCGCAGCGCAAGGAGCAGAAGGCCGTGATGCGGGTGGTGCGCGACGCGCTCAAGGCCAAGCACGAAGAGCTCCGCGCCGAGATCGACAAGGAGAAGTCGGATCCGGCGAAGATCGAGGGTATCGCCGCCGAGCTGAAGAAACTCGAGGCCCAGCGCATTGACCAGGAAGTCAAGGGGATCCTCAGGGTGAAGGAGACGCTGACCCCCGAGCAGTTTAAGAAGCTCAGCTCGATGCGCGAGGAGCGCAGGGCGGGGAGGCGTGGCCGCATGGGCAGGGGGCCTCGCGGCCGCGAAAAGGGCGAGCGGCCCGACGAGGCGCCCGTGGCCGATTGACCGGGTGCCGGGGGCGCACCCGATAGCCGAGAGCACTGAAGCAGACGGGGGATACCGTACCCGGACGCGGGTATCGTATCCCCTGTCTCGTTCCTGAACCGTTCATCGCGATCGGGTCGTCGAATTCGGGCGCGGCGCCCCGGCGGATCGGGCACCGTGCGTCGTTCCGGCTGCCCGAGGGGGGAGCGGTCAGGCGCCGAGAGGGATCCCGACGGATGCCAGGCGCTCATGAACCAGGGCGAGGAGGCGGGGGCGCATCGTGGCGGCTTTCCCGAACCGGGCCCGCGCGAGTAACGTCAGCTCGGTGTTCCGACCCACGACGCCGGTGCCGGCGATGATCTGCCACGGCTCGACCAGGTTCGGCAACAGGGCGACGGCGTCCCGTCCCAGTCCATCGAGGATCTCCAGCGCGCGCGGGAGATCCCCGGTGGCGACCGTCATCGTCACGGTCAGGGTCGAGAACCTCCCGCGGCTGAAGTTGCGCACGGTGCGGATCTCCCCGTTGGGGATCACGTACATCTCCCCCGACGGGGCGCGGAGCAGCGTCGCCCGCAGGGTGATGGATTCGATCATCCCCTCGACGCCCGCGATCTCGACCTTTTCCCCGACGGCGTAGGTGTCGGCGAAGATGAATCCGACGCCGGTCAGCACGTCCCGTATCACCGGCGCAGCCGAGAGGCCGAACGCCGCGCTGAAGAGACCGATGACCCAGACGAGCGTGTCCACGCGGATGAAATGCGAGGCGGTGATGAAGGTGGCGATGCCGAAGGCGAGAAAGCTGATGAGGCCCGAGATGAGCGCCTCGAGCGTCCGCTGCCGCTCGGGCGTCGCGGCGCGCACGCGGGGGGTGAGACTCCGGAGACGCACCATGTGCGCGGCGAGGCGACCGGAGAGCCGATGGGCGAGCCATGCGCACAGGTAGATGACGAGGATCGCCGCCCACGGCTGCACGCGGGGGAAGGACGACGCGACCGCCGCGCCTTCAGCGGCGGCGGCGCGGCGTATGAACAGAGCCTCAAGGAACGCCGTCATCGTCGTCGTTTGTTGCCGGTGCGAAGGCGCCGGCCGCGGGTGACATATCCCGATTGGCTTCCCATCCGCCCCCGAACGGGCTTATCTTGTCGGAGACCCAGGTCCCTGAAAGCGTCCCGTCGACGGCTCTCCCCTTGAGGATCAGGTCCTGGGCGCCGGGCGTGGAGGGGGAGTCGAGGAACAGGGTGACGGTATCGAGGTCTATGAAGCCGAGGATCGAGGCCTCCTCGAGCTCGTCCTTGCCCGAGAAGGTCCCCTCGACGATGAAGTTGTCCGGGTAGCGCGCGAGCGTCATCGTGCCCGAGCCCAGCTCATCGAGCGTGACGTTCCAGGTGCCGTCGATCAGTATCGAAACCAGTCCCGAGGCGAGGTAGAAGCGGGCGCGGGCGAAGCATCCGTCGATGGCCTTCGCCTCGGCATCCGCGACGTTCGTCACCGCGGTTCCCGCGGGGAGAAGCGCGAGCAGCGCCTGATACTCCCCCCGGGCCAGCCCCCAGGGGATGTCGATCGAGAGAAGCGTCGCGTCCACGGCCCCGGGAAGGCCCGGGACCGCGAGGGCCAGGGGGAACGGCCCCGGCGCCGGCGTCCCGGCAAGCGACATGAAGTAGAGCCCCCCGCCGGGGGCGAGGACGACCGCCCAGGCGTCGAAAGCGCCGGGGATGGCGTCGGCGTGGCCGGTCACCCGCAGCCCTTCACCGGCGCGGTAGACGGTGTAGTTGGTTGCGACCCAGACCGTCGCCTCGCCGGGGGCGGCGCCGCACAGGGTCGCGAGCAGCAGGGCGGTTCTGCAAAGAGCGGCGACGGGCGTTTTCACGGTTCTCCCTCCGATATGGATTTCGCCACTGCGTGGAGTCTCAGGGATCCGATCACGCACAAGCATACCGCATATGCGGTTCGGACGCGAGCGTTTCCACACAGGCGGTCCCTCCCGGCCGGCGCCAAGCGGATACCCGGCGCAGGCGCCTGCTCGGGATCCGATCTGAACGTTCCGGCGCGAACGTTTTGTGGAATCCGGTGGCGTGTGGCACCATATTGAAAGGGGAGGGAAAGGGTGAAAACCGGATGGTGCGTGTATATCCTCAGGTGCCGCGACGGGACGCTGTACACCGGCGTCACGAACGACCTCGACCGGAGGCTGCGGGCGCACGAAAAGGGAACGGCTTCCCGCTACACGCGTTCCCGCGGGCCGGTGGCGCTGGTCTATCGCGAGGCATCGCGCGGCAGGTCCCGCGCCCTGCGGCGGGAGGCGCGGATCAAGCGGCTGAACCGGGTGGAGAAGCTGCTCCTGATCCACGCGGGACGCGGCGCGCTCCCGTGCAGGCACGAATCCGCGGGGGAGGATGCGCACCGCGCGCGCGGGGGTCTCACGAGAACTCCCCGCGCGCGCCCGCCCGCCCGCGGCGGGGAGGCTACAGGTAGACGACGTCGCCGGGGGAGAAGAACGAAAGGAAGGTGAGCAGGTAGTCCCGCACGTGCCGGGTGATGAGGAAGTTGTTCTTCACGTGCTCCCGCCCGTTCGCCCCCATCTTCACCGCGAATTCCGGGTTGTTCAGCATCTGCTTGATCGCGTAGGCCGCCCCCTCGATCGAGCGGCTGAGCAGGCCCGAGTATTTGTGCGTGACCTGGAGCGGGATCCCCCCCACGTGCGAGGCGACCACGGGCTTTCCCTTCCAGAGCGCCTCCGACACCGTGAGCCCGAACCCCTCCCTGATCGACTTCTGGACGAGCACGGTGGAGGCCCGCTGGAGGGCGTTCACCTCGATGTCGTTGTGGGGAAGCAGGAGGATGCGGATGTCCGGGTCGTTCGCCGCGCGCTCGCACACCTCGCGGTAGACCGTCATCCCCTCCGGGTCGTCCACGGCGGTGCCCCCCGCGAGGACGAGCCGGCAGTCCGTGTACGGCTTCACCAGCCGGTACGCCTCGATCACCCCCAGCGGGTCCTTTAAACGGTCGAAACGGGAGATCTGGGTGACGAGCGGCTTGTCGGCGGGGATCTCGTACTTGGCCAATACGGCATCGATGGTTTCCCGCGGAAGTTCCCGGTTCTTGTCGCTCAACGGGTCGATGGAGGGGGAGATAAGGAACTGGCGGATCGGGAGCGGGTGGGCGAAGCGCGGGGCCGAGAAGATGGCGGCGTCGTAGCCGACGATGAAGTCGTGGAGGAAACCCCAGAGCTTCGGATCGGGGGCGGAGACGTCGACGTGGCAACGCCAGATCCATCGGTTCCCCCCCTTCTTCCTGATCAGGGCGATCGGCTGCGGATCGTGGATGAAGACGATGTCGCCGCGGATCTCCATCGTCTCGATGTTCCGGCGGCTGGTCTCCATGAAGATCTCGAAGTCGGTCTGGGTGATCTCGACCCCTTTCCCGTGGAGCGAGTTGTGGAACTTCTTCGTCACGTCGAAGAACTGGTTCCCCCCCGTGATGACGTCCCAGCGCGCCTGCACGCCGAGTTCCGTGAGGATCGGCAGCATCCGGTTGAGGATCTCGGCGACGCCGCCCCCCATCGCGGTCGAGTTGACGAACTGGACGCTCCTTCCCTCCAGCCGGCTCGCGAGGAAGCGCAGCTCGTCGATGGTGGAATCACCGACGATCGGGGCGTAGTCGTCAATGTGCGGCGTGGTCGGTGTCATCGTGTTCCGCGATCCTCCTGGAGACGAGGGCGACGAGTTTCTTGCGCAGCTCCTCGAGCGTGTAGGTGTACGGGTCGAGCGCGGCGATCCGCTTCGCCAGCTCCGGCTCCCCGAGCGAATCCTCGAGCCAGTGGGAGAAGTCGTTGGTCTTCTTGGCGAGCCGCAGGCGGGCCTCGAAGATATGGAAGTAGATCGAGTGGATGCCGACGCGCCGGAGCGCCTCGGCGAACTCGCGGAGGTTCCAGACGACATACGGGGCGGGGAAGACGAAGCTGACGGCCTTTATGAAATAGAACTCCTCGCCCGGCGCCGCGCGCCGGAGGGCGGCGTTGGGCGTCCGGGCGAGGTGCTCCTCGACGACGGCGACGATCCTGTCGCGGAGGGCGGGGAGGTTCGAGAAGCGGATCGTGTCGATGCTCGCCAGCTTCTCCGCCAGCTCGTCGTCCCCCATCGACTCGGCCGCCCAGTAGGCGAAGTCGTTGGGCGGCTCGGGCGAGAGGTGCTGGTGCTGCTGGAGGAACCGGTGCGTGTGGTGGTAGACGCAGGAGTCCGAGGCGTTTTTGAGGATCTCGAGGAAACGGGGGAAGGTCGACGCCGAGAGGCCCGTCAGCTCCGAGAGGTGGAGACGCGTGTAGAACCTGAACGGCTGCGCGGCGCGCGCGGGTTCATTCATCGGCTGCAGCTCCTTTCCGCGAGGAACAGATCGAGAAACCGCCTGACCTCCCGCGTGTCACGGAGGCGGTAGCGGGCGTCCGACCGCCGGGCGTTCCCGACGCGCGCGGTGATCCTGCGGCGCCGGAACGACCGGAACGCGGCCTCGTCGGTGAGGTCGTCGCCGATGTAGACCGGGACAAGACCCCGCGCACCGCTGCGCCGCCGCAGGCGCTCCTCGATCCAGAGCACGGCCGAGCCCTTGTCCCAGTCCGCGGGGGGGAGGATTTCCAGGACCATCTTTCCCCGCTTCAGGCGCACGGCGCCGCGCCTAACGGCACCGGCCGTGGCGTCGCGCAGCAGCGCCTTCACGCGCGGCCGGTTCCCGGCCGCGACGAGGCGGTAGTGGAGGGCGCACGAGCAGCCCTTGTCCTCGATCAGCGCCCCGGGGATCCGCCCCGCCGCGCGCGACAGCGCCCGACGGACCTTCGCCACCGCCGCGCGTCCCTCCCGGGACGCGAAGACGGCGCGCCGCATCCCCGGCCCCTCGATCTCAAGCCCGTGGCAGCCGACGTAGACGATCCCGCGGAGGCCGACGCGCCTCCGCACGTCCCGGAGGGCGCGCCCGCTGACGATCGCGACCGTCACGCCGGGCGCGGCCGCGAGGCGCCGCAGGAGCGCCCGGGTCTCCGCCGGGCACGACGCCCCCGCGGGGGTGCGGGCGATCGGGGCGAGCGTCCCGTCGAAGTCGAGGAAGAGCGCCGCGTCGCGCCCGGCGATCCGCCTCCGCACCTCCCCCCATGACCGCAGCAGGTGGCGCACGGGATCTCTCCTCACTCGGTGAAGTCGAAGCGGAGGAGTTCCGAGATGATCTTGCCCGCCCAGCGGAAGATGTTGTTGACCTGGACGGTCCCGCGCAGGCGCGCCATCCTCCGCTGCCGTTCCGCCGGGGGCATCGTCAACGCCTCGTGGAGCGCGTCGCTCGTCTGCTCCCGGTCGTACGGGTTGATCAGGACCGCGTCGACGAGCTCGCGCGCCGCGCCGGTGAAGGTGCTCAAGACGAGGACGCCCTGCTCGTCGGTGCGGCTGGAGACGAACTCCTTGGCGACGAGGTTCATCCCGTCGTGCAGCGAGCTCACCAGGCAGACATCGGCGACCCGGTAGAGCGCGAGCGCCTCCTTCAGCGACAGGTGCCGCCGCGCCAACCGGATGGGGCTCCATCCCTCCGTGGAGTGTTTCCAGTTGATCTCCTCGATGCGCGCGTTGATCTCGTCGTTCAGGTCCTTGTATCTCTGGATGTGGATCCGGCTGAGGTGCCCCATCTGGAGGAAGACGACCTTCTCCTTCAGCTCGGGGTGCTTCTCGAGGAGCCGGTCGACGGCGAGAAGCCGTTCGGGGATCCCCTTCGTGTAGTCGATGCGGTCGAGACCCGCGATCACCGCGCAGCCGTCGAGCCCGAACTCCTCCCGGAGCGAGTCCCTGAGCGCGGCGCAGTCGGAGGAATCCGCGAGGCGGCCCAGGCCCTCGAAGTCGACGCTGATCGGGTAGGGACGGATGAGCGTCTCGTGCCCGCCGCGGGTGACCGACTGCCGCTCCCGGTCCAGCTTGCACTCGATTTCGCGGTCCAGGACCTCCATGAAGTTGTTGCAGTGGTAGCGGGTGTGGAAGCCGATCAGGTCGTTTGCGAGCAGCCCCTCGATGATCTCCCTGCGCTGCGGGCAGATGCGGAACGTCTCGTGCGCGGGCCATGGGATGTGCCAGAAGTGCGCGACGATGAGCCGGCTGCCGGCGCGCTCCTTGAGGTACCGGGGGAGGAGGCAGAGATGGTAGTCCTGTATCCAGACGAACGCCTTCCGGTCCCCCACCTCTTCCATCACGGCATCCGCGAACCTGCGGTTCACCTGCTTGTAGTAGTCCCAGTCCTCCTTCCGGAACTCCGGCCGGTTGAAGACCATGTGGCAGAGCGGCCAGAGGGCCTCGTTCGAGTAGCCGTAGTAGTAGGCGTCCTCCTCCTCCTTCGTGAGCCAGACCCGCCGCAGGGTGTAGCGGGGCTCCTCGGGGGGGACGGCCAGCGTGCCGTCCGGCCCGGTCACCCGGCGGTCCGCGTCGCCGTCGCCGACCGCCACCCACGTCCCGCCGCAGGCCTTCATCACCGGGTCGAGGGCGGTGATGACGCCCCCCGCGCCGCGCCGGCACTCGACCTTGCCCCGCGCGAGGACGTGGACGTACGGCTGCCGGTTCGAGGCGACCACGAGGAGGTAGTCGCCCAGCTTCTCACGCACCAGCCGCTCGATGCTTTCCTTGGTCCACATCGGACGTCTCCCCTCGGGCACCTCGGCCCCGCACCTATCCCGTCCGGGTACAGACGGATGATAGCATCATCCGAAGATGCGCGCAAGCCGCTGGTCGGATAGTGCTTGCTTTTGAAGACGCCTGCGCTACCATGTGAAACGCCTTGCGCGACGCGGGCGCGCGGCGTATGTCCCCGCGCGCCGGGGGAGGGAACGGGATGAGTCCGCGCGGGAGCCACTGGAAGGCGGCGAGGAACGCGGAGGCTTTCGTGAAGGGGCGGTCGGCGGCGATCCCCGGCGCCGCCCTCCAGGCCGAGATCATCGCCCGGCTGATCGAAACGTGGCGCCCCGGGGCGGAGAGGGTCCTCGACCTCGGTTGCGGGGACGGGATACTCGGCGAATTGGCGCTCAGGCGCTGTCCCCGCGCCTGCGTCTGGTTCGCGGACTTCTCCGAGCCGATGCTGGCCGCGGCGCGCCGGAGGCTCAAAGGGGAGCGGCGCGCCCGGGTCGTCGCCGCGGACTTCGGGACGCGGGCCTGGATCGCGGCGGTGGGGGAGGGAAGACCGTTCGACGTGGTGCTCTCCGGTTTCGCGATCCACCACCAGCCGCACCGGCGGAAGCGCGCCCTCTACGGCGAGATCTTCGACCTCCTCGCCGGGGGCGGCCTCTTCCTGAACCTCGACCACGTCAAGCCGCCGACGGAGGCGGTCGAGGAGCTGTTCACCGGTCTCTTCGTGGACCGCCTGTTCCGCCTCTCCGGCTCCGGGAGATCGCGCGCGGAGATCGACGCGGAGTACCGTTCCCGCTCCGACAAGAAGGAACGGCTCCTCGCCCCGCTCGAGGCGCAGTGCCGCTGGCTCCGGGAGGCCGGCTTCAGGGATGTGGACTGCTACCTCAGGGTGCTGGAGCTGGCCCTGTTCGGCGGCAGGAAGCCCGCCCGGCGCGCCGGCGCGCCGCGGGGGCGGCGCCCGTGAACCGGTCCGGGGGGATCGCCCTCAGGCTCGCCCTCTCCATCCTTTCGAGCTGCGCCTTCATATTCGCCGTCATCTTCTCCTACCAGTACGTCGTCTCGCGCCGCCTCATCCCCTGCAAGATCGAGGAGAACGCGAAGAACCTCGCCCTCCGCACCGCCCAGAGGATCGAGACGGTGATCCAGTCGGTGGAGAAGGTGCCGAACACGCTCGCCCTGTCGCTGGAGCACGCCGCCTACACGCGCGACGAGCTCCTCGGCCTCGTGCGCGGCGTGGTCGAGACGACCCCCGAGATCTACGGCTCGACCGTCTCCTTCGAGCCGCACCTGTTCGAGCGCGGGGCGCGCTGTTTCGGCCCGTACTACTACAAGCGCAACGGGGAGATCGCCTTCGCGTGGCTCGACGACAAGTACGACTACTTCAGATGGGACTGGTACGCGGAGCCGAAGAGGACGGGGCGGCCGGTCTGGACCGGCCCGTACTACGACGAGGGCGGAGGCAACATCATCATGGCCACCTACAGCGTTCCGTTCCACCGGAGCGCGGGGGGCGGGCGGAGGTTCGCCGGCGTCGTGACCGCGGACGTCTACCTCTCCTGGCTGGAAGAGATCGTCTCGGGGATCAGGATCGGGGAGACCGGGTACGCGTTCCTGATCTCCAGGGACTCGACCGTCGTGACGCACCCGAGGCGCGAGCTGATCATGAAGGAGAAGCTCCTGGATCTCGCCGCGGAACGGGGCGACGCGCAGATGGAGAGGATCGCGCGTGAGATGATGCGCGGGGCGAGCGGCTTCCTCCCCGCCCGCAGCATCGTCACGCGGCGGCCGGTCTGGATCGGCTTCGAGCCGATCCGTTCCACCGGCTGGTCGCTGGGGCTGAGCTTTCCGCGCGGCGAACTGATGGCGGACGTCACCCGGCTCAGCGCCGCGGTCCTGCTCCTCGGCCTGGCGGGGTTCGCGGCGCTCCTGGCGGTGATCGCCGCCCTCGCGGGCACCATCACGCGCCCGCTCAGGGAACTCGCCGCCGCAACCCGCGGCGTCTCCGGGGGCACGCTGGACTTCGCCCTTCCCCCGGTGCGACGCGGCGACGAGGTGGGAGGTCTCGCCGCCGCCTTGGCGTACATGCGGGACTCCCTCAAGACCCACATCCGGGAACTGACCGAGGCGACCGCGGCGAGGGAACGATTGGAGAGCGAGCTCGCCGTCGCCAGGAGGATCCAGGCCGGGATGGTGCCGGCCGAGGTCCCGCCGTTCCCGGGAGGGGAGCGCCTGGATCTGCGCGCGATCCTCGAGCCCGCGCGGCAGGTGGGAGGGGACCTGTACGATTTCTTCGTCCTCGACGACGGGCGCCTGTGCATCGTCGTCGGCGACGTGTCCGGCAAGGGGATTCCCGCCGCCCTCTTCATGGCCAGGACCATCACGCTCGTCAAGGCGGCGGCCCGCGAGGAGCGGAGCCCGGACGGGATTGTGGCGAAGGTCAACGTCGAGCTCTGCCGCCGCAACGAATCGTGTCTCTTCGTCACGCTCTTCTGCGCCATCGTGGACGCCGTGCGCGGGGAGCTCTGCTATGCCAACGCGGGGCACAACCCCCCGCTTCTCGCCCGCCGCGGTGAGAGGGCCGTCTTCCTGAGGGGCGGCGAGTGCATCGCGCTGGGGGTCGAGGAGGAGGCGGCGTTCAAGGAGGCAACGGTTTCGCTCTCCGACGGCGACACGCTCTTTCTCTACACCGACGGGGTCACCGAGGCGTTCGATCCCGAGAGGCGGATGTTCTCCGAGCCGCGGCTGGTCGAGGAGGTGTCGGCCCGCGCCGGGGATTCGGCGGCGGAGCTCGCGGAGGGGATCCTGCAAAGGATCAGGGAGCACGCCGGGGACGCGCCCCAGTCGGACGACATCACCATGGTTGTGCTAAAATACGGTGTGTGCGCGGCGCGGGGATCCTCCCCCGACGGGGGGGCGCCGCCGCCCGGCTAGGCGGGGGGGGGACCGGGCGCCGCGCGGGGTGCCCGGCGAGCGTTTGAGAGAACGCCGTCGCGGAGGAAGGAGGATGCGGCGATGAGCGGGGCGCGGTTGAAGCGGCTGGGCGTCACGGTGGGGATCGTTGTGCTCGCGGTGCTGCTGGTGCTCCTGTTCGCGCCGGGGCTGCTCATCTGCCCGGCGGTCGGGAAGGCCGGATCGCTGGCACTCGGGGTGCCGGTGCGGCTGAAGGGCGCGGGGCTGAGGATCTTCTCGAGCTCGGTGGATCTGAGGGGGTTCGAGGTGGGCAACCCGGAGGGGTACACGACGAAGAACGCGATCGAGGTGGGGCAGATCAACGTGCGCGCTCCGCTGACCCGCCTCCTCCGCAAGGTGCCCCGGATCGAGTCGGTCGTCATCAAGGAGCCGGCCATCACCCTCGAGCAGGGCCTCACCAGCTCAAACCTGTACGAGCTCCTCAACCGCACGTCGAACGTGCAGGAGGCGGGCCCCGAGATGAAGGTCGTGATCGGCAGCCTGCGCATCGACGGGGCGAAGGTGAGGGTCGTCCCCAGGATCGCGGGGATGCCCGCCGCGTTCGTGCCGCTGCCGCCGCTGGAGCTGAAGGAGCTCGGGGGCGAGGGGAACCAGGGGGTGACGATGGCGCAGACGCTGGCGTTCTCCCTCCAGGAGATCATCCGCTCGACGGTCGCCAACGGGGGCGGCCTGATCTCGCCGGAGCTCGGCGCTTCGCTCACCTCCGGCCTCGACGCGGTCAGCGGCGCCGGCCAGCAGATCACCGGGGCGGTTTCGGAGGCGGGGACGCAGGCGGTCGGGGCTGCGCGCGGCGCCGTGAAGGGTTTGTTGGAGAAGGCGGTCGGGATCACGGGGGCCGCGGGCGACGGGAAATGAGCGGTGTGCGGCTTTGTACCGTGTGACGTTGCTCCTCCTGCCGCCGTATCCACCCGCGCCGGCCGCGCCCGGCGAATGAATCCGGCAGAGAACCGGGAATGAGGGGCCGCAGGGGACCTGAGCGAACACCGCGGGACGGCGCCTCGCCTCCCTCACCCCCCGGGAGCGGCAGGTCCTCGCCCTGGTCGTCTCCGGGAATCTCAACAAGCAGACCGCCGGCGAACTCGGGATAGCCGAAAAGACGGTCAAGGTCCATCGCGCCAGGGTCATGCGGAAGATGAAGGCGTCCTCCCTCGCCGCGCTCGTCCTCCTCGCGACGAAGAGAACGGCTTTTCAGGCCGCCGACGAGAAGTAGCCGGCCGGCCGATCGCCGCAGGGTCACTGTTCGCCGGCTTCGATCTTGACGAAGCTGATGCGCCCCGGATGGACGGCGCACCGGAGGGGCGCCTCCCCGCCGCCCGGCAGCCGCACGCTGAAGTCCACCAGCCCCCCCGCCTCCTCCGTCTCCTCCGGCACAAGGCCGGTCCAGCTGAAGATCTCGTCGTGGTTCGGGATGAGGGGGGCGGGGTTCAGGAGCTGGACGCGCCCGCGCAGGTTTTCGAGAAGCCGGGGCCTCTCGGCGTGCGAACTCCCGAGGAGATCCCGGACGCCCGGCACCATGTCGGTCACGTCCAGCAGCCGCGCCTTCTCCCGGAGTTCCGCGACCACGCCGGTGTCCTTGAAATGCCCGGTCCAGATGATCGTGCGGCTGCCCTCGTTATAGTAGCGGCCGCGGATCACCAGGTCGTCGGAGGCGTCCTTCCATCGGACGTCGGACGCCTTCAGACGCGCGTCGCCCAGCACCACCTCGACCATGAACTGCCGGAACAGGTCGCCGTCGCGGGCGAGGTCCCTTTCCAGCGATGCCCAATCGCCCCTGATGAAGTTCAAAACGAAAGGCCAGGCGGGATTGTCCTCCACCATGTACGCCGCCCCATGGCGTCTCCCCGCGAGCCCCCAGAACGACTTCTCGGGGAGATGCATCAGCTCGAGCGGCGCCACCGGCAGCTTGGGGAGGGTGGCGCGCCTGACCTCGTCGAGACGGGCTTTCCCGTCCGCATCGTGCGCCGTTTTGAAGGCGGCGAAGGTGTGGAGGCTCAGGTGCGCCGCCGGCTGGTCCACGAGCCCGTCCCCCTGCGCTCCGTTGGCGCCCACGATGGAGAGGATCTCCGTCGGGGCGAACGGGTAGCGTTTCCGGTGCGCGTCGGCGGAGAGCCTCTCCACCCGTTTGAGGTGCTCCTCCGTGCCGAGCTCCGTCTGCAGTATCTGCCGGTACTCCCTCCCGATGACGCGGCGCACGAACGGCAGCCACTTCGCGAGGTTGACGGTGTCGTTGGCCTGCGGGGAGCCGAAGAGAGAGCCGGCGCAGCTGATGAAACGCGCCTCGACGTCGAGGAGGGAGCGGTACTGCGCGTAGGTGACGAAGAACTGGCGGTTCTTCTCCTTCTCCTCCGCCGTCCGGGATGCGCGCTCGGCGGCGTAGGCCCTGATCCTGCGGTAGCGCTTCGGGTAGTAGGGGCTCTCGACCCCCTCGAACCTCTGCACGCCCGGGTACTTGCCGGACGGGTCCGTGAGGTAGCCGAGGAACTCCTCGTACTGCGTGACGAGCTTCTTCTGCGCGCGCTCGTACAACCGCCTGAGCGGGGGGCTCGACTTGAAGAGCTGTTCGTTCTGCGACCTGATGTTCTGGATCGCGATGAAGTCGTCGAGGGCGTTGATGAACAGCAGAAACTCCGGGTCCTTCCGGAGCGCCTCCCACTCGTCGCCGAACGCCGTCACGGTTTCGCGGTACTCCTCCTTGAACGAGTGGAAGAGGCGGTTGGCGAGCTGGGCGAGGAGGACGCTCCCCTGGCTGTAGCCGATGAGCACCAGCCGTTTCACCGGCGGGGCGCCGCGCGCGAGGCGCCGCTCGTTTTCCGCCTCGAACTCCCGCGCCAACGCGGGGCCGACGCGCGTCCACGCGAGGCCGTGCTCGGAAGAGTAGAGGGCGGCGTGCTGCGCAACCGGATCCCCGGAGGTGTCGTAGGCGAGGATGCGGCAGGGGATCCCCTGCTCCGCGAGGAGCTCCACCAGGCGCCCGAAGTGCTCCTCCTGCCTGATCCGAAGCCCGGGGATGCGCAGGCCGGGGATGGCGAGGACCAGCGGCGCATCGGGGGCGGGGGCCGCCGGGTACAAATCGATCCGGGGGGGCGGGCTGACGAGGTCGAGCGTCGTGCAGCCGGCGCCGAAGGCGAGACAGGCGGCGGCCCCCAAACGGCGGAGAAGAGGCGGCGTGTCCACGGTGCGGTTCTCCGAGCCGGATGAAAGAACGATAGCTCTCCGCGCGGGTGCAGTATACTATGGGCTGCGGCGCGGGGCACTTCTTTTCGCGCCCTGTCGCGGACACTGCGGGCACCCGGCACGGCGCACGGGCGCCGCGGCGTGGCTCGCCCCCGGCGAGGCGGCCGGACGCGCATCGTGTCCGGCACGAACGAAGCGTTCAAAGGGTGACGCGCGGAGGAGGAAGATGAGACGGTGCGCCCTGGTCTGTTGCGCGGCGGCGGTGTCGGCATGGGCGGCGATCGGGCTCGCGGAGGAACCCGCCGCAGCTCCCGGAGCGGATGAACCCCCGGCCGCGGCCGCGCTCGCGTGGCCGCGCGAGATCGACGCCCCCAACGCGACGATCGTCGTCTATCAGCCCCAGCCCGAGACGTTCAAGGGCGACAGATTGACCGGCCGGGCGGCGGTCTCCGTGACGCCGAAGGGATCGACGGAACCGGTCTTCGGCGCGGTCTGGTTCGGCGCGCGCGTCTCCACGGACCGGCACGCGCGCACGGCGACGATCCTCGCGATGGAGGTCGCGCGCGTGCGGTTCCCCGGCGCGAGCGCCGCGCAGGAGGAGAGACTGGCCGGGATCCTGAAGGACCGTCTCCCCACCGCGCCCCTCGCGTTCCCGCTCGACAATCTGCTCGCGGGCATCGCGCTCGCCGAGAGGGAAGAGGCCGCAACCGCCGCCCTGTCGACCGCCCCCCCGAAGATCATCTTCTCCTCCGTGCCCGCGGTCCTCGTCGTTCTCGACGGGCAGCCCCGGCTGAGACCGGTTGAAAACGGCCGGTTGATGCGCGTGGTGAACACCCCGTTCACCATCCTTCTCGACCCCGACACAAAGGCGTACTACCTGCGGGGGGGTGATCGCTGGTACACCGCCGCCGACATCGCGGGCCCGTGGGCCGAGTCCGTGCACGCCCCGGAGGCGATCGTCGCCGCTGTCCCCGGGACCGCCGCTTCAGCCGGCTCCGCCGCGCCCCCCGCCCCGCATATCGTCGTCGCGACGGAGCCGACGGAGCTGATCGTCACAGACGGCCCGCCTGAATGGACGCCGATCGGCGGGAACGAGCTCCTGTATCTCGGCAACACCGGGAGCGACGTGTTCATGGAGATCGGGTCGCGGCGCTGCTATCTCCTTCTCGCCGGGAGGTGGTACCGCGCGGCGTCCCTGGACGGGCCGTGGGCGTATGTCGCCTCCGACGCGCTCCCGGAGGCGTTCGCGAAGATCCCGTGCGACTCCCCGAAAGGGGGCGTCCTCGTCCATGTCGCGGGGACCGCGCAGGCGAACGAGGCGGTCCTCGACGCACAGATCCCGCAGACGACGACGGTGCAGCCGGGCCCCGCGGAGCTGACGATCTCCTACGACGGCGCGCCGCGGTTCAAGGGGATCGAGGGGACGGAGATGCGCTACGCCGTGAACACGGCGGACGCGGTCATCCAGGTGCACGACGGGTACTACTGTTGCCGGGACGCGGTCTGGTACGCGGCGATGAGCCCGACGGGGCCGTGGGCGGTCTGCACGAAGGTGCCGAAGGAGATCTACACGATACCCCCGAGCTGCCCCTTGTACCACGTCCGCTATGTCAACGTCTACGGCGCGACGTCCGATGGGGTGTCCGTGGGCTACCTTCCCGGCTACACAGGCAGCTATGTCTACAACAACACGGTGGTCTACGGCACCGGATACGCCTATCCGCCGTGGAGCGGCGCGGTCTACATCCCCGCCCCTATGACGTGGGGGTTCCACCCGGTTTACACCCCGTGGTACGGCGAATGGGGCTATGGCTGGGGGCCCTGGCACGGCGAGAGCAGGGGATGGGTGAAGTGGGGGGACGGAGAGGGCGGCTGGTGGGGGCCGAGCGGCTACCACCCGGTGAGCTGGAGCGCGCACGACGGCCAGCTCACCGTGAACGGAAAGACCTACAACGTCAGCGGGTTGCGGGACGGCAACATCTATCGTCGAAACGAGCGTCCGGCGCCCCCCGCCCACCCAGAAGGGAAGGCGGCGCCCGGGGGCGCAAAGGTCGCCGAGGGTCTTGCGAACGATCTCTTCGCGGACAAACACGGCGACGTGTTTCGGAAGACCGGGGATGGATGGGAGCGGCGAGGGCGGGATGGGTGGACGAAGAGTTTCGCCCCCACGGCCGACACGGCCGGCGGGAAGCCCGGCGGGGTTGTCCGGGGGGAGCTGACGCAGACCGGCGAGCGGGGTTCCGCCCGATCGTCCGCTCCGGGGGGCCGCGGCCGCTCACAGCCCCCGGCGGATTTCAGCAAAGGCGATTTTTCACGGACCGGGCGAAGCCTCGACCGCCCGGAGCTCGATGCGCACCGCTACGCGCGCCAGAGGGGAACGGAGAGGGCGGCGGAGTTCGACCGGCATTGCGCGCATTTCAACAGGGGCGGTTCCGGGCGAAGCCTCGGCGGGCGGGGCGGAGGCGGTGTTCACGGAAGAGGCGGGCGCGGCCGGAGGCGCTGACCGCGGATGAGGGGCGGGTCGACGCGGTCGAGGAGGCCCCGCACGAGGGCGAGATATTCGCCGGTCTTTTCGAGGTGGTGGTTGTGCGAGGCCTCCTCGAGAACGGCGAGTTCCGACCCCGGGAGCATCCGGTGGTAGAACGCGGTCGTCGCGGGCGCCGCCTCGTCGAAGCGGCCGCAGGTGAAGAGCGCGGGAAGCCGGAGTTCCCCGAGCCGCTCCGCCCCCTCGAACCGTTTCAGCGAGCCCCGGATCGTGAATTCGCTCGGCCCCCACATATGCTCGTATACCCCGCGGCCCATCCTCTCGAAGGTCCGGTTCAAGCATTCCGGCCATGGCTCCATCCGGCAGAGGTGGCGCCGATAGAAGGCCATCATCGCATCCAGATACCGCGGGGAGGAAAAATCCTCCGCGTCCTCGCACTCCGCGATGTCCGCCTGTGTCTGTTCGGGAAGGAGGGACAGGTACCGCCGCTGGTCCGCCGCCCACCTCGACGCGCTCAGGCAGGGGCCGGACAGGATCAGGCAGGCCACGCCTTCCGGTCTCCGCGAAAGAAGGTAGTCGACCGCCAGCATCGCCCCCCACGACTGGCCGAGGAGGCAGACGCGCAGGAGGCCGAGAGACCGGCGCACCGTCGCGAGCTCCTCCACGAAACGCTCGAGCGTCCACAGCGACCGGTCCTCCGGCCTGTCCGAATTGCCGCCCCCGAGCTGGTCGTACAGGACGACGGGTCTTCTGTCGGCCAGCGTCTCCAGCGGCTCGAGGTAGTCATGCGTGGCGCCGGGGCCTCCGTGGAGCGCGAGCAGCGGGATCCCCGGCGCTTCGGGGTTCACGATCCGGTACCAGACCTTCCCGCCCGGAACTGGGATCGTGCCCTCCCGGATCGTCCTGTTCCCGTCCACCGCATCCCCCATTCGCCGTCATCTCCGCGCGCGCGGAGAGACCCGTACATTGTAGGACACCCGGCGGGCGGGGGCAAAAGGGATTCCGGCGGCGGACAAGGATCGCAGAAATTAGCTGCAGAAATTAGTTGTTGACGCCCCGGAGGCGTGTGCTAGACTGTGGACGGTCAGAATGAAGCTTGGGTATTATAGGTTGAGTAATCTATGAACCGCGAGCCGGCTACTTGACTCGCGGTTTTTCCACACCCAGGGCGGTTCTGACCGGCAGGGAGGCTGCGGCGCGTGCGCCGCAGGAAAACGGTGCCTCCCCCGTGCAGAGAAGGAGTTTAGGTACAATGGCACGAGGCACAGTGAAGTGGTTCGACGAGCGGAAGGGCTTCGGTTTCATCACGCCCGAGAGCGGTGAGGATCTTTTCGTCCATCACAGCTCGATCCTGATGGAGGGGTTCAAGACCCTCGAGGATGGCGAGGCGGTGGAGTTCGACGTCGCCCCCGGTCGCAAGGGCCAGCAGGCCATCAATGTGCGGCGGCAGTCTGCCTGACCGCGTGCGTTGACAATCACAAGCCCCGTCTCCCCGAAAGGGGGGACGGGGCTTTGTCGTTTCTGCGTCCGTTCAATCGCGTTCCTGGAAAAGCCAGGTGGAGAGGTACCGCTCCCCCGTGTCGGCGAGGAGCGTGACGATCGTCTTCCCCGCCGATTCGGGACGCTTCGCGACCTCGATCGCCCCCCAGATCGCCCCGCCGCCCGAAATCCCGGTCAAAATCCCCTCCTCGCGGGCGAGCCGGCGGGCCATCGCCCCCGCGTCGAGGTGGCCGACGCGCACGACCTCGTCGATGACGGCACGGTCGAGCACGCCGGGCACGAACCCCGGCCCCCATCCCTGTATCTTGTGCGGGCCGGGCGCGCCACCGGACAGCACGGGCGAGTCCGCGGGCTCGAGCGCGATCACCTTCACCCCCGGTTTCCGCTCCTTCAGCACTGTGCCGACCCCCGTGATGGTCCCCCCCGTGCCGGTCGCCGCGACGAAGATGTCCACGCCGCCGTTCGTGTCCGCCCAGATCTCCTCGGCGGTGGTTTGCCGGTGGATCTCGGGATTGGCGGGGTTCTCGAACTGCTGGGGGACGAAACTCCCGGGCGTCGCCTTGTGGATCTCCTCCGCCTTCGCCAGCGCGCCCTTCATCCCCTTGGCCCCCTCCGTCAGCACCACCTCCGCGCCCAGTATCTTCAAGAGCTGCCGGCGTTCGACGCTCATCGTGTCGGGCATCGTGAGGACGAGCCGGTAGCCCCGCGCCGCGCAGACAAACGCGAGGGCGATCCCCGTGTTGCCGCTCGTCGGCTCGATGACGACCGTCCCCTCGCGGATCGCCCCGCGCTTCTCCGCGTCGTCGATCATCGCCACCCCGATCCGGTCCTTCACGCTCCCGAGCGGGTTGAACGACTCGAGCTTCGCCAGCACCGTCGCGCCCGTCCCCCGTGCGATCCGGTTGATCCTCACCAGCGGCGTCCTGCCCACCGTTTTCGTGACGTCGTCGAATATCCCGCCCATGGCCGGTTCCTTCCTCGCGGCCGTTCCGCCGCCGTTCACGCCGTCGCCTTCTTCAATGCCCCGTCGATATCCCGGATGATATCGTCCGCGTGCTCGAGGCCCACCGAGAGCCGGACGAAATCCGGCGTCACCCCGGTCGCGCGCTGCTCCTTCTCGGAGAGCTGGGAGTGCGTCGTGCTCGCCGGATGGATCGCGAGGGTCTTCGCGTCGCCGATGTTGGCCAGGTGCGATACGAGCTCGAGCGAGTCGATGAACCGCCTCCCCGCCGCGAGCCCGCCTTTGATCCCGAAACCGACGATCCCCCCCGCTCCGCCGGGGAGGTACCGGGCCGCGCGCTCCTTCTCCGGGCTCGAGTCGAGGCCGGGGTAGTGCACCCAGGCCACCGCGGGGTGCCTCTCGAGATGGCGCGCGACGGCGAGGGCGTTCTCGGAGTGGCGCGGCATGCGCAGGTGGATGGTCTCGAAACCCTGAAGGAGAAGGAAGGCATTGAACGGGGAGAGTGCGGCCCCGAGGTCGCGCAGGAGCACCACGCGCGCCTTGGTGATGTAGGCGATGTTCCCGAGGGGCTTCAACGCCTGCGCGAAGTCGAGGCCGTGGTAGCTCGGCTCCGGCCCGGAGACGAGGGGGAATTTCCCGTTCGTCCAGTCGAACCCCCCCGAATCGACGATGAGCCCCCCGATCGAGGTGCCGTGCCCCCCGATGAATTTGGTGGCGGAGTAGACGGCGATGTCCACCCCGAATTCGAACGGCCTCAGGAGATACGGGGAGACGGTGTTGTCGAGGATGAACGGAATCCGATGCTCGTGCGCGATGCCGGCGATCGCCTCCAGGTCCGCGATATCGAGCTTTGGGTTCCCGATCGATTCGGCGTACACCGCCTTCGTCTTCGGGCCGATCGCCGCGCGGAGGGCGCCGAGGTCGTTGGATCCGACGAAGCGGACCGCGATCCCCATGCGGGGGAGGGTGTAGTGGAACAGGGTGTAGGTGCCCCCGTACAGGTTGTCGGCGGAGACGATCTCGTCTCCCGCCCGGGCGAGCGTGAGGATCGAGAGGGCGATCGCGGACTGGCCGCTCGCCACTGCCAAGGCGCCCACGCCCCCGTCGAGGGCGGCGATCCTCTTCTCGAGCACCTCGGTCGTGGGATTCGTGATCCGCGTGTAGATGTTGCCGAACTCCTTGAGCGCGAACAGATCCGCCGCGTGCGTGGTGTCGCGGAACTGGAACGAGGTGGTCTGGTAGATGGGCACCGCGCGCGCGCCGGTCGTCGGGTCCGATACCTGTCCGCCGTGCAGGGCGAGGGTCTCCGGCTTCAGTTTCGGGTCGAGCGTGCGCATTGTCCGATCCTCCCTGGTGACGTCCTATATCCGGCACATCGGCGCATCTTCGGTGCAATCCCCGCCCCGCGCGACCAGGTCCTTGAGCGTCACGAACCCGGGGAACGAGGATAAGCGTTCCCGAATCCCTTCCAGACGGTTCCGGTCGCGCAGCGGGAGACCCCCGCGCGCGAATCGGGGTCCCGCACGCAGTCGGGGGGTCGCATATCCCCGTCGAGCAGCTCCACGATATTCTCGAGGGCGATGTCGGCGGCCTGTCTCCCGAAACGATAGCCCCCGTGCGCGCCGCGGCGGGTGCGCACGAGGCCCGCGGCCTTGCGCGGGATGATGATCCAGCCGAGCTGTTGTCCGGAGATTCCCTGGTTCCGCGACATATCCTTCAGGAGGACCGGATCGTCGTTCCGGTGAAGCCCGAGTTCGGCCATCAGCCGCACCCCGTAACGCACGCGCGTTGAGAGCGTCATCCCGCCTCCCGACAATACACTACAAAGTCGATGGCGACAATAAAGACTATCGCTGCACGGGTGGGCAACGCAAAGGAATAGACGCGGGTTCCCGGACAAGATTCGACGGCGCGGATCGGGAACGGGTCCCGGTATCCGGCTCTGCGGCAGTCGCCGGGCCGTGCGGGGCGCAGTCGGTACGGGTCAGTGCCAGCCGTAGATCAGCACGCCCTCCGGCCCGATGTGTCCCTCGGGCGCCGCTCCCCGGTCGTTGTAGCCGAATGACACGGGGAGGGGAACGGAAGAGGGCTGGAAATTGATCCGGAGGCCAGATGGGCCGGGATACGCGAGCTGCGCGTCTATCGCCGCAGCGGGCGCGGGCACCGCGTCTGCGAGCGCCCTCACCGCCTTGTCGTCGTACCACTCGGACGCGTATATCGAGTGGCTGAAGGAGACGGCGTAGCTCGTCCCCGCCTTCAACCCCGAAAGCGCGTACCTGCCCAGCGCGTCTGTCGAGACGCCGAAAAGCGAGATCTCCTGCGCCGTGTCGTAGGCATAGACCCAGGCCCCCTCCAGCGGCGTCCCGCTCCCTTCCTCCGTCACCGTCCCGGCGATGCTGACGCCAACCTCCAGCACCGCGTCGATCCCGGTCGAGGACGCGTTCACCTCCGTCGCACCCGTCCAGTCGCCGGCGTCGTTGTACCACTCCGCCGCGTACGCCCCCGCGTGGTCGATGAAGACGACCTTGTAGGCGCTTCCTTCGTCCAGCGCGGTGATGCGGTACGCCCCCGTCGCGTCGGTATCCGCGGAACCGCCCCACTCGCCCGTGGCGCTCTCGTAGGCCTCCACACGGATGTCGGCCAGCGGATACGTCCCGTCTGTCACGACGCCCTCGATCGTCCCCCCGAACCCGAGCGCCGCGTCTATCGCCGTGGCGGGCGCGGCCACCCCGTCGGCGATCGCCCACTCCGCCTTGTCGTCGTACCACTCCTCCTTGTGCGGCGAGTGGCTGTAGGAGAGCTTGTAGCTCACCCCCGCCTTGAGGCCCGCAAGCACGTACCCGCCCAGCGCGTCGGTTGAGGTGTAGCACACGTACGCATTGTGCGCCGCGTCATAGGCCTGGACCGAGCACCCCTCGATCGGCGTCCCGGTTCCCTCCTCCGTCACCGTGCCGGCGATGGTGACGCCCCCTTCCAGCACCGCGTCGATCCCGGTCGAGGACGCGTTCACCACCGTCGCGCCCGTCCAGTCGCCGGCATCGTCGTACCACTCCGCCGCGTACGTCCCCGTGTAGTCGGTGAACAGGACCTTGTAGCTCATACCCTCGTTCAGGCCGGCGATGCGGTACGCGCCCGTCCCCCAGTCGGTCCACACGCTGCCCGCCTGGTTCCCCGTGCTGATCTCGTAGGCGGCCACCAGGATGTTGCCCAGCGGGGCCGTTCCGTTCGTCACGACGCCCTCGATGGCCCCCCCCAGCCATAATGCGGCGTCAATACCCGTCGCCGGCGCCGCCACCGCGTCGGCGAAGACCCAGTCGCTCTTGTTGTTGTACCACTCGTATCCGTGCGGCGAGTGACTGTAGGAGAGCTTGTAGCTCACCCCCGCCTTGAGGCCCGACAACACGTATTCGCCCAGCGCGTCGGTTGAGGCATAGCACACGTACGCATTGATCGCCGTCGTGTCGCAGGCCTGAATCGAGCACCCCGCGAGCGGTATCCCGGTTCCCTCCTCCCTCACCGTCCCGGCGATGCTGACGCCCGCCTCCATCACCGCGTTGATCCCGGTCGAGGACGCGTTCACCACCGTCGCACCCGTCCATCCGCCGGCGTTGTTGTACCACTCCGCCGCGTACGTCCCCGTGTAGTCGGTGAACAGGACCTTGTATCCCTTGCCTTCCGTCAGACCGGCGATGCGGTAGGCGCCCGTCGCCCCGTCGGTGGAGACGCTGCCCACACTGTACCCCGTGCCGCTCTCGTAGGCGGCCACCTGGATGTTGCCCAGCGGGGCCGTCCCGTTCGTCACGACGCCCTCGATGGTCGCCCCAAGCCACAACGCGGCGTCGATACCCGTCGCCGGCGCCGCCACCGCGTCGGCGATATTCCAGTCGTCCTTGTCGTTGTACCACTCGTACCTGTGCGGCCAGTGGCTGTAGGAGAGCTTGTAGTTCACCCCCGCCTTGAGGCCCGATAACACGTATCCGCCCAGCGCGTCGGTTGTGGTATACCCCACATTCATCTGCCGCGCCGTGTCGTGGGCATAGACCGAGCACCCCCCGAGCGGTATCCCGGTTCCCTCCTCCGTCACCGTCCCGGTGATGCTGACGCCCCCTTCCAGCACCGCGTCGATCCCGGTCGAGGACGCGTTCACCACCGTCGCGCCCGCCCATCCGTCGGCGTCGTTGTACCACTCCGCCGCGTAGGTCCCCGTGCTGTCGCTGAACTGGACCTTGTATCCCCTGCCCGCGATCAGACCGTTGATGACGTACGCCCCCGCGGCGTCGGTGTACGCGCTGCCGCCCCAGTTCCCCCCGCCCTCGTAGGCGACCACCTGGATGTTGGCCAGCGGGGCCGTCCCGTTCGTCACGATGCCCGCGATGCTCGCGGGCGTCGGCGTGGGCGTCACCGTCGGCGTGGGGGTCACCGTCGGCGTGGGTGTCACCGTCGGCGTGGGGGTCACCGTCGCCGTGGGCGTCACCGTCGGCGTGGGCGTGGGCGGAGAGCCAAGCTGCGCGTCTATCGCCGCGGAGGGCGCGGCCACCCCGTCGGCGAGCGCCCACTCCGCCTTGTCGTCGTACCACTCGGACGCGTGCGGCCAGTGGCTGAAGGAGACGGCGTAGCTCGTCCCCGCCTTCAACCCCGAAAGCGCGTACCCGCCCAGCGCGTCTGTCGAGACGCCGAAAAGCGAGATCTCCTGCGCCGTGTCGTAGGCGGAGACCCAGGCCCCCTCCAGCGGCGTCCCGCTCCCTTCCTCCGTCACCGTCCCGGCGATGGTGACGCCAACCTCCAGCACCGCGTCGATCCCGGTCGAGGACGCGTTCACCTCCGTCGCACCCGTCCAGTCGCCGGCGTCGTCGTACCACTCCGCCGCGTACGCCCCCGCGTGGTCGATGAAGACGACCTTGTAGGCGCTTCCTTCGTCCAGCGCGGTGATGCGGTACGCCCCCATCGCATCGGTATCCGCGGAACCGCCCCACTCGCCCGTGGCGCTCTCGTAGGCCTCCACACGGATGTCGGCCAGCGGATACGTCCCGTCCGTCACGACGCCCTCGATCGTCCCCCCGAAGCCGAGCGCCGCGTCTATCGACGCGGCGGGCGCGGCCACCCCGTCGGCGACCGCCCACTCCGCCTTGTCGTCGTACCACTCCCCCTTGTGCGGCGAGTGGCTGTAGGAGAGCTTGTAGCTCACCCCCGCCTTGAGGCCCGCAAGCACGTACCCGCCCAGCGCGTCGGTCGAGGTGTAGCACACGTTCGCATTGTGCGCCGCGTCATAGGCCTGGACCGAGCACCCCTCCAGCGGCGTCCCGGTCCCTTCCTCCGTCACCGTCCCGGCGATGCTGACGCCCCCTCCCATCACCGCGTCGATCCCCGTCGAGGACGCGTTCACCACCGTCGCACCCGTCCAGTCGCCGGCGTCGTCGTACCACTCCGCCGCGCACGTCCCCGTGTAGTCGGTGAACAGGATCTTGTAGGCACTCCCTTCGCTCAGGCCGGCGATGCGGTACGCGCCCGTCCCCCAGTCGGTCCACACGCTGCCCACACTATACCCCGTGCTGATCTCGTAGGCGGCCACCAGTATGTTGCCCAGCGGATCCGTCCCGTCCGTCACGACGCCCTCGATGGTCCCCCCCAGCCACAGTGCGGCGTCGATGCCCGTCGCCGGCGCCGCCACCGTGTCGGCGAAGTGCCATTCGATCTTGTTGTTGTACCACTCCCCCTTGTGCGGCGAGTGGTTGTAGGAGAGCTTGTAGCTCACCCCCGCCTTGAGGCCCGACAACACGTACGCGCCCGTCGCGTCGGTCGTGCTGTTGCCTATATACACGTTGTGCGCCGTGTCGTAGGCCTGGACCGAGCACCCCCCGATCGGTATCCCGGTCCCGTCCTCCGTCACCGTCCCGGCGATGCTGACGCCCCCTTCCATCACCGCGTCGATCCCCGTCGCCGACGCGTTCACCACCGTCGCGCCCGTCCATCCGCCTGCGTCGCTGTACCACTCCGCCGCGTGCGTCCCCGTGTAGTCGGTGAACAGGACCTTGTACCCCTTGCCCTCCGTCAGACCGGCGATGCGGTAGGCGCCCAAACCGTCGGTTGACACGTTGCCCACACTGTACCCCGTGCCGCTCTCGTAGGCGGCCACCTGGATGTTGGCCAGCGGGGCCGTCCCGTTCGTCACGACGCCCTCGATGGTCGCCCCCAGCCACAATGCGGCGTCGATGCCCGCCGCCGGCGCCGCCACCGCGTCGGCGATGTTCCAGTCGTTCTTGTCGTCGTACCACTCGTACCTGTGCGGCCAGTGGTTGTAGGAGAGCTTGTAGCTCACCCCCGCCTTGAGGCCCGACAACACGTACCCGCCCAACGCGTCGGTTGTGGCATAGCTCACACTCATCTGTCGCGCCGTGTCGTAGGCATAGACCCAGGCCCCCTCCAGCGCCGTCCCGGACTCTTCCTCCGTTACCGTCCCGGCGATGGTGACGCCGGCCTCCATCACCGCGTCGATCCCGGTCGAGGGCGCGTTCACCTGCGTCGCACCCGTCCATCCGCCGGCGTCGTCGTACCACTCCGCCGCGTACGTCCCCGTGCCATCGCTGAACTGGATCTTGTACCCCTTCCCGACGACCAGGCCGTTGATGGCGTACGCCCCCGCGGTGTCGGTGTACGCGTTGCCGCCCCAGTTCCCCGTGCCATCGTAGGCGACCACCTGAATGTTGGCCAGCGGGGCCGTCCCGTTCGTCACGACGCCCTCGATGCTTTGCGCGACGGCGAGAGAGGCGGTGGCGATGAGGGAAAAGACGGCGAACAGCGGACTCAGTGGGCGCATGCGCACGGTTCGGTTCTCCTCAGGGCTGAAGTTGATACCTCCCGGGGTATGGAACCCGGGTGCATCCCATCCATTGCATGGAACGCTGAAACTCGACAGGGTCAAAGTGTCAGTAAGTGATAAAGGTTGCCATATGCAGGATGCAAAAGCAAGTGCCGCCGATACAATATTTTTCGCCCCGCCGCGCCGCACCCTGCGGAGGATTGGGATGCGCCACCTCCCGTGACCGCAGGTTGACAGAATCTTGGACAGGCGCTACAAGGATAGGTGCGGCGTGCCGGCGGATACTGAGGAAATGGGGGCGAGCGATGCGCCGCCGCGGAGGGTCCCGTGAGGAGTGAGCTGCGCCTGCCTGTCATCATCGGCATCCTGAACGTCACCGCGGACTCGTTCTCCGACGGCGGGCGCTACCTCGACCCGCGCGCGGCGGTCGAGAAGGGGCGCGCGCTCGTCTCGGAAGGGGCGGATATCGTCGAGGTGGGGGCGGAGTCGAGCAATCCGGACGGGGCGCGGGTCGACGCCTCGGAGGAGGTCGGGCGCCTCGAGCCGGTGGTCGCGGCGTTGAAGGGGGAGGGGGTGCGCGTCTCCGTCGACACGCGGAAAGCGCGGGTGATGCGGCGCGCCCTCGCCCTCGGCGCCGATATGCTCAACGACGTCACGGGTCTCAGGGACCCCGCGGCGGTCAAGGCGGTCCGGGATTCGGACGTTCCGGTCGTGGTGATGTTCGCCCGCAATCGCGGTCCCCGGGCGGAGAAGACGGCGCGCCGCGGGGATACCGCGTTGGAGGAGGCCGGCGCGTTCTTCGAGGAACGCCTCGCCTCGTTGAAGGCCGCCGGCATCCCGCCGTGCCGCCTGATCCTCGACCCCGGGATGGGGTTCTTCCTGGGCGGCACCCCCGAGCCGAGCCTCGCGGTCCTGCGCGGACTCGCGACGCTCCGTCGATTCGGCCGCCCCCTCTGTGTCTCCACCTCCCGGAAATCGTTCATCGGGGCGGTGCTGGGCAGGCCGGTCGGCGCGCGCGGGGCGGGGACGCTGGCGACGGAGCTCTGGGCGTGGCTCCACGGCGCGGAGTACATCCGTACGCACGAGCCCGGCCCCCTGCGTGACGCGGCGCGGATGCTCGCGGCGATACGCGCGTCCTCCCGATAGCCGCCGCGGCGGCGGATCGTGTGCTATACTGCGGCTGATCATTATTCGAGTGCGCGCGCCGCGTGCGCCGCGGGCGGATGGCCCACCCGCGTCATCTATGCGCCCGCACACGGGAGACACGATGCGGGTGGTGCTGATCGCCCTGTTCCACTACGAGAGCTTCGCCCTGAGGTCCCTCTTCTCCTACCTGAAGGCCCGCGGCATCCCCGTCTCGTTCATCGGCTTCAAGCGGATGCGGCACAAGGCGGCCAGGACGCTGAAGAACGACTTCATGGAGATGTACGATTGCCACACCGAAACCACCCAGGAGGAGATCGAGGTCCTCCTCGCCGAGCTGGAGCGGCTCGGTCCGTCGCTGATCGGCCTTGGGGTACAGTCGTCGCAGTTCCCGCTCGCCTGCCGGGTCACACGCGCGATCAAAAAGCGTTTCAGCGTCCCGGTGATCTGGGGCGGGGCGCATCCGACGATCGATCCCGAACGCTGTATCGCCGAGACGGACCTGGTCTGCGTGGGGGAGGGGTTCGAGCCGCTCCGGCAGCTCTCGGAGCGGATCGAGGAGGGGAGGCCGTACCGCGACATCTCCAACATCTGGGTCAACGAGGGCGGCGCCGTCACGAGAAACGAGTCGAGGCAGCTCATCGACGACCTCGACCTTCTCCCGTTCGCGAACTACGATCCCGAGGACAAGACCTACATCGACGACGGGCGGATGCAGCCGGAGCGGAACATCGACTACTTCGGCTACGGGTTCACGGACAATCCGCGCAAGACCATCCACCAGACGATGACGTCGTTCGGCTGCCTGATGAACTGCTCGTTCTGCGTCAACGCCCTGACGCACGAGCGGTTCAGGCGGAGGAGCGTCGAACACGTGCTGCGCGAGATCGAGGAGGCCGCGCGGGAAAACCCGGGCCTGAGGATGGTCTTCTTCTGGGACAACATCTTCCAGGTGGGCAAGAAATGGTGCCTGGAGTTCGCAGAACAGTACTCGAAAAGGGTGCGCATTCCGTTCTTCGCCTACTCGCACCCGCTCTTCATGGAGCAGGAGACGCTCGTTGCACTGCGCAAGGCGGGATGGAGCGTCACGGTGATGGGGCTCCAGAGCGGGAGCCATTCCGTACGGAAAAGGATCTACAACCGGCGCGAGACGAACGCGCAGATCCTCGTCGCCGCCCGCCGCCTCGATGCCCTGCGGGCGGTGAAGAGTCTGCACGGGGTGTTCAGGATCTACTACGACTACGTGAAGAATAACGTCCTGGAGACACAAGGTGATCTGCGGGAGTCGCTCGACCTCATCCTCTCCTTGCCGAAGAATTTCATCTTCCAGGCCTTCAACCTCTCCTTCTTCCCGAACTACCTGCTCACGCGTGTGTATCTCGAGAAGGGGTTCATCACGGAGAACGACATCGAGGGGAACAGCACCGCGTCGGGGAACGACTGGATTACGTCGTTCGACAAGAGGAGGGAGTACCGCGGCTTCCTCAGGATACACGAGTACTACTACCTGCTCTTCTCCCTCGCGCAGTTCAAGCTCTTCCCGAACACCCTCGTCCGGTGGATGGAGCGGAGGGGGATCTTCTTCGGCCGCCTGCGGTCGCTGCACCTGCTCTGCCGCACCGTGCGTTTCCTCGACCTCTATTTCAGGCCGTCCAACTACGTCTGGCTCTTCGCGATCCTGCGGATGGTCTCCCTGCGCCTGAAGTACCGGCACGGGGCCTTCGTCCGCCTCCGTTAGCCCACCATCCGGGGGGGCGCGATCCGGCGTTTCAGGAAAGGGAAGCGGCGCGCCCGCCGCGTATCCCCGCGCCTCAGAGCCCGCCGCGCCTGACGCGCGGCCGCCGGCCGCGTTTCCTCTTCGCGGCCACCTGGAGGGGCGTGCCGAACAGCTCGAGCTGATCGGTGTTTTCCGGGCAGCGCGCGCAGCGGGGAAAGCCGCCCGCCTTCCTCGCCTCGCATATCTCCCGCTGGATCAGGTACGACCCGCCCGGGCACCTGATCAGATCCTCTGTTCGCTCTTTCACCGCCGCCTCCCCCCTGGCGACGAAAGGCCGGCAATTCGTCGCGCGCGCGGCACACGCGCCCGATCCCCGCGGCGCGGATGCGCCGGCCCTCTGGGCGCGATGCGCCTCTTCTTGTCCCCTCCGCCCGCCCGATCCGGAGAGTGTCCGGGGCGAGTAAGGGTATAACCTGTTGCAGCAAATAAAGCTGTATACATCGCCTACAGGGGGATCTCGCGGTATTCGCCGAAGCCGGGCGGCATCCACCTCGCGCGCACCGGGACGATCTCGATGAGGACGAATTCGGGGTCGAACTCGTCCTTGAAATGCTTCCGCACGTGCGGGTTGAGCGCCAGGAGCTCCCGCTTCTTCTCCGGGCCGCCGGTGATATCCGCGCGCCCCTCCACGCGGAGCTGGTACTTCCTCGCGTCCAGGAAACAGACCTCGACGCGCCCGTTCTCCGCCAGCTCCCTCGTCTTCCCGCTTGTACGGAACGTCGAGCTCAGCAGCCTGAAGCCGTCCGTCACCACGAACGCCATCGGGCGCACCCGCGGCTGCCCGCCGACGTCCGTCGCCAGCATCCCGTATCCCGCCCCTTCGATGATCCTCCTCGCTTCGTCGTCGGTCATGACCCCTCCCTTGCCCGCACGTCGTAAATATTTTGTTATCATACCACGATATATCCGATAGTGCAGGATTCCAATACCTCCACCCTGCGTCCGCGTGCTCGCCGGCGGTCGTCGAGCTTTGCATCCCGGATCTTTTGATTTTTGTGCTGTTAGTAAAAGTTGAAAAGTGCACATCTTAAGATTTAAAAGTGCACACCATAGAGATCGGTGTTCTTGAGTTTCCGGACATCGATGAGCCGGTCATCGCACTAGAACCTGAGTTCGGACACTGCAGTCCCCACGGGGTAGATGCGGACGTTGACCTCGTCTCTCGGGGACGCGTCATTGACCCTGATCTGTATGCCGTTATATGGAAACCTTCCGGTACTCGTTGACGATCCTGTTCATCGTAGCGCTGGAGAAGCTCCTTGACCCGGGAATCCGTGAACCGCTTGTGAATCTGTGCCATAACATCCTCCTTTCGAGGCGTGGATTATGGCACTTTCCAGATGTGCACTTTCAACCTTAAATCCTTGAAAAGGTGTGCACTTTTGGATCTTAAATAACACTTTTGAATTTTGTGCTTGATCTCACACCGCAGGTATCTCGTATCATCTTCTGTAATTCGTATATCGACGGCATAGATCGTTTATGGAACCGTACGACCTATCGGCGCGGACGAGTCGAATCCGCTCCATGATGCGGGGGACATTGAAGATGTTCGGGTCCTCCCGTGGGATGTCCCCCATGCACGCCGGAGCGTGACGCGCGACGGCGCCCGGAAAGGAATCTGATGAGAAAAGCGAAGGCGTCGAAGCCCCGCCACCTCACCGGCAAGGAATCCGCGGCCAGGTTGAAGATGCTGGGGGACCTGATCGATACCGCCTCGATATGCATCATGACCACGGACAGCTCGGGAAGGATCACGAGCATCAACCGGGCGGGGGAAAGGCTGTACGGCTATCGCGCGGATGAACTTCTCGGCAGGGATGTGAGGATACTGTTCTCCGAAAGAAACCCGAATCCCCTCATACGGATGATGGACGAGAAGCGCCTGAACGGTGAGAGCTGGGAGGCCGAAGTCTGGAGGAAGAAGAAGGACGGGTCCGAGATCCGGACGTGGCTGGCGACCACCTACCTTCTCGACGAGGACGGGCGGATCCAAGGGGCGTTGGGGATCGCGCGCGACGTGACCCGCGAGAAGGAGGTCGAGGAGCGCCTGAGGATCCTCGGCGGGCTCATCGAATCGGCCTCGATATGCATCATGATGACCGACAACGAGGGAAGGGTCACCAGCATCAATCGCGCGGGCGAGCATCTGTACGGGTACCGCGCGGACGAGATCATCGGGAAGAACGTGAATGTCCTCTTCTCCGACAGAAATCCCAGGGCCCTCATCGAGAAGATGAACCAGAGCAGAATCAGGGGGGAGAGCTGGGAGGCGGAGGTCTGGAGGAAGACGAAAGACGGGGGGGAGGTCCTGACGTGGCTCTCCACCTCGTATCTTTTTAACGAGGCGGGGCAGATGCGTGGGGCCCTCGGTATCGGGCTGGATATCACGCAGGAGCGCGAGATCGGCGCCAGGCACGCGCGCCTCAGCGATCTCATCAACACCGCCGCGATTTGCATCATATCGATAGACCGGGAGGGGATGGTCATGGCCATCAACCGCGCGGGGGAGAGGATGTACGGCTATCGCGCGGACGAGATTGTGGGCAGGAACATCTCCCTTCTCTACTCGGACAGGAACCCCGACGCGCTGATACGGGAGCTCGACGAGAAGCGCATACGGGGGGTGGATTGGGAGGCGGAGGTCTGGAGGAAGAGGAAGGACGGGACCGAGATCCTCACCTGGCTCTCCACGTCGTACCTGATCGACGAGGAGGGGAAGATCCAGGGGGCGCTGGGGATCGCGCGTGATGTGACGGCGGAGAAGAAAAACCAGGAGCGGCTGGAGTACATGGCGCACCTCGTGGAGAGCATTTCCCATTGCGTCCTTTCCACCGACGAGGGCTTCCGCCTGAAGACGATAAACAGCGCAGGGCTCAGGATGTTCGGATACGGAGAGGGCGAAATGGCCGGAACGGATCTCTCCTCGCTATTCGCCCCGCGAATCGCCAAGGACGTCCTGAAGTCGATCAAGGAGAGCGCGGCGGGCAACGGCTCGTGGGAGGGGGAGTCGTGGGGGCGGAGGAAGACGAGGGTGGTCTTCCCCATATGGCTCTCCCTGGTATGCCTCTTCGACTCGAGGGGCAAGGTGAAGGGGGCGGTGGGTTTCATGCGCGACATAAGCGCGGAGATGGAGTCGCGGGCGAGGTTGGAGCTCCTTGGGCGGCTCGTCGAAAGCGCCGCGCATACCATCGTCTCGACGGACGAGGAGGGGAGGATCGTAAGCATCAACAAGGCGGGGGAGGAGATGTACGGGTACAGCGCGGCGGAGCTCATTGGAAAGAAGGTGAGGATGCTGTATTCGGAGCGGAATCCACCCGCTCTCGTCGCCGAGCTGGCGCAGAAGGCGGCAAACGGTGAGAGCTGGGACGCCGAGATATGGAGAAAGATGAAGAACGGCGGCGAGGCCCCGACGTGGATATCGACGTCGTACATGCGTGACGAATCCGGCTCGATCAGGGGGGCGCTCGGGATAGGGAGGGATATCACCGACAAGAAGGTCGTCGAGGAGAAGCTGCTCCACTCCACACGGATCGCGACGATGGGGGAGATCGCGGCGGGGATCGCCCACGAGGTGAGAAATCCGCTGACGAGCGTCAAGCTCGGATTGAACAATCTCGCAGAGATCGTGGGCTCCAGGGCGGACGCGAAGTCCGTCGTCGACGACCTCCTGACGGAGATCGAACGGCTGGAGAAGGTGGTATCCAACCTCCTCACCTTCGCCAAGAAGAAAAAGGAGGGTCGCGAGAGGAAGGACATCAACGAGCTGATCGATCGCGCCCTTTCGTACGTGAAGGCGGACATAGAGAAGTTCGGCATCGACGCCGTGAGGCAGTACGATTCCATCCTCCCCCCCGTCGAGATCGAATCCGACCAGATGCTCCAGGTGTTCCTCAACCTGATACTCAACGCGGTCCAGGCGATGGATCAGGGGGGGCACCTCGAGCTGCGGACGCGTTTCATGAGCGGCCGGGGGCCGCGGGGGGAGATACAGAAGAACATCATGATCGAGGTGAAGGATACGGGGAAGGGGATACCCGCAAGGGACATCCAGCGCATCTTCAGCCCGTTCTTCACCAGCAAGGAGAAGGGGACGGGCCTCGGATTGGCGATGTCCAAGCGGCTCGTGGAGGCCCACGGGGGAACGATAGGCCTGAAGAGCAGGGAGGGGGAAGGGACGATGGTCACCGTCCTTCTGCCGTGCGACTAGCGCGAGCGTCCGCGCGCGCCCAAAGGAGCGTGTTCCATGAAACCATCGATCCTGATCATCGACGACGAAGACAAGATCCGGCGGTTCCTCGGCGAGCCGTTCACGAGGAGGGGGTACCGCGTCTCGACGGCCGGCACGGGCAGGCAGGGCCTGGAGGTCTTCAGGAAAGAGGAGCCCGAAATCGTGATCCTCGACATGAGGCTTCCTGACGTGGACGGGATGCAGGTCCTCCGGGAGATACGCCGGGCCTCCCCGGAGCATATTGTGATCATGATAACCGCGTACGGGGAGATACGCTTGGCGGTGGAGGCGATGAAGCTGGGGGCGTTCGACTACCTGACGAAGCCGTTCGAATTCGACGCGATCAATATCGTCATCGGCAAGGCGTCCGAATACCTGCGGATGAAGAACGAGATCGCGTGCCTCAAGCGGGAGAGCGACCTCTCGGGCTACGAGGATATGGTCGGAAAAAGCAAGAGGATGCAGGAGGTGTTCAGGAGGATCGAGGAGATCGCGTCAAGCCCGGCGCCCCTCATCTTTCTCAACGGGGAGACCGGGACGGGGAAGGAGCTGGCGGCGAGGGCGATCCACAGGAAGAGCGCGCGCGCCGCGGGCCCCTTCGTGGCGCTGAACTGCACCATACTGGACGAGCGCCTCCTTCAGAGCGAGCTCTTCGGACACGAGAAGGGGGCCTTTACCGACGCCACGGAGACCAAGAAGGGGTTGTTCGAGGTCGCCGACGGCGGGACGATCTTCCTGGACGAGATCGGCGACATCACCCCCCTGATCCAGGCGAAGCTCTTGAGGGTTCTAGAGGAGAAGAGCTTCAGGCGCCTCGGCGGCACGAAGGACATCAGCGTGGACGTGCGGATCGTCATCTCGACCAACCGGGACCTCAAGGCCGCGGTCGCCGCGGGGCATTTCAGGGAAGACCTCTATTTCAGGATAAACGCCCTCCCCATCGTCATGCCCCCCCTCCGGAACCGGGGGGAGGACATCCTCATCCTGACGGAGCATTTCGTCCGCAAGTTCAATCTGCAGTTCGGCAAGGACGTCCGGAAGCTCGCCCCCCAGATCGCCGAGCTGTTCGCGAGGTATCAATGGCCTGGGAATGTCAGGGAGCTGAAGAACGTGATGGAGAGGATGGTCCTTCTCTCCAAGACCGAGGAGCTGCTCCTGAAGCATGTCCCGCATGAGATCTTCGTGGGGGACGGCACGCAGACGGCCTCCAAGAAACCCGTGTATTTCGGGAAGGAATACTCGGCCGCCAGGGACGAGGTCCTGAACGGCTTTGAAAAGGGTTTCATCGTGGAATACCTCACCCGGTGCGAAGGCAACGTCTCGAAAAGCGCGAGCGTTGCGGGAATGGACCGGAGCAGCTTCCAGCGCATGATGAAGAAGCATCAGATCGAATCGGAGAGTTTCCGCCTGCACGGTTGATCCTCCCCGCTGCGGGCCTGGGGTGCCGCAATCATGCGGCGCCAGGTCTTTGTATCTATCTGCCGTACCCCGAACAAGATACGGATATTTCCTATCACCCGCCCCCCATATTCCGCCGCACGCATACAACACCTGCGTCTTTTGTCATCCATCCAGTTCCCGGTGCTATTGTCCTAACATACACGCATGGAATATGAAGCGATATAATTGCTTCTGCCTTGTGCGCTGGCACGGAGTATGCACACACTTCCATTTGAGTCCGGTATATGCCCGCGGTTTCAAAGAGCGTGTGTCGAGCACAAAGCGGTACGGGGCGCATTTCAAGGCACGGACGCTCCGTAGGGAGTCCCGGGTCATCCGACACGATACGCGGGCGCTGGACGAGAGGTGCGGTTGGCGTATGGTGTACCGCAAAGTCGATAGGGCTGAGAAGGTTAAGGCTGTGCTGGCCGTTATGGGGGGGGGCCGCGCGTCCGTCGCGGCACGTGAGTCCGGCATGAGTCGCGGAACACTTTATAGATTGGTGTCTCAAGCGCGGGCCTTGATAAAAAAATCATTTTGCACATCGTTCAATGCGGAGGGGAGAGAGAACGCTAGATTGCGGGGTTGCATAAACAGCCTCAGAAGGGAAGCCGCTTCGATAAGGCACAAAATCGATAAATACGAGGCGGAATTACTGGAGGCGAACAAAAAGATAGAAATATTCCGTCAGCTAGGTCGCCCGGCGCGGTGCCGCAGTTGCGGGTGCGAGAAGATTTACCGAAACGGAAGTTATCAGATCAGTCATTCGAATTTTTGTAGAAGCCTTGAAAAGCAAAAAAATGGAAAGATTGAAGTGAAGCACTTTATTTGTGCGGCCTGCGACGAGAGCATGTACGTCGTCGATCCGGTCCACAATATTTTTCGTATCGAGTCTCAACACGGCAAAGACAGAAGTATTGTGCATCAGAGAGGTGCGAAAGCCGCTTCTCTGTTGTGTCGGAAAGGGCAAAAGACCGCCTAACTCTAATATGCTGTAAAGGAAAACATAGCATCCACAGGGATTGCGGCAAGACTTGAGAATGGGGTCATCTATTGAAGAACGCCGATCTGTGGCTATGGTGCGAAGATCGTCCATAATGTCGCAAGAATTTATTCGGGGATAAATTAATAACAAATAGTTGCTTGAGGTATGGGTTCGGGGTATATAGCGAATAAAACAAATGAATGGCTTTATATACGATCAGTACTGTCCCAATATAGCTACAACAGCATCAACTGATTATTGACAACGACCTCTGCGGATTCGTGATCATGTTGCACAAGTATCTGCAACGACGCGGATAAACGAGGGTATCGGGCCTCGCAGGTCGAGCAGCATATGGAGCTTCACGGTCCCCTTGCGCCGCCTGCAACGAGCCCAACGGAAGAGGGAGAGGCAGAGGTCGATCGTGGTGGAGTTGAGGGCATACACCGTCTCATCCAGCTCCACGCCGAATTCCTCGTCCGCATAGAGCCTTTGGGCAAGATGGATCAGTGTCTGTGTAAAGTCGGCGTAGATACGTCAGCCGCGGGTCTCGTTGGCATGAGCGAGGGTGTTGAAAGGGGGGGGCAGGTGATCCGGTTTGGCTACGCGATTTTTGCGGCCGCAGCAGTTTGTTTCAGCTCCTTATGTGGTCTCGCACATTCTGATGACAGTCCCCCCTTTCCGGCGGATGCCGCCCAGGAGCGCGATCTCGCGCTTATCGACGCTTCGCCACTCATCAGCGGCGAGTGGAGCACGTTTATACCGGGTCTTGAGGGGACTCAACAGCACGAACAGTTTTCGCTCTCCGGCGACGAGGGTGAGGTCAGCATGGGGCGCAGCGAAGTGGAGATCAATGGAGAGCCGAGCCTGGAAGCCTATTCGGAAGTGGAAGCCTTGGCTGTCAACTCCTCCTCTGCCGGGGAGAACGACAGGGGAGATGTGGGGCAAACCCGCTCGCAAGGGTATAGCTGCAGACTGGGAACCGGATACGACAGCCAGTGGAGCATTACCGGAGAGACGGACGTTATTTGTCCCGGCGAGAAACCTTACTTCGGCCAGGAATGGACGAATATCGACGGTGGATTTACCAATACCGTAACCTGGTATCAGCCGGACGGTTCCTTTTCATGCGACGGAAGCTCCTATATACCGAGCGCCAGTGATATCTATGGGCCGGGCTATTATTGGCTCTATTACCGGAACATATGGTGGTTGAACGGAGCGACGACCCCCGGTCGATGGAGAGTGACCGGAAGCGGAGGGGGCAGCGGTACAAAGCATTTTACGATCCGGTATTGGCTCACGGACCACGCGATGTGCACCTCGGGCGATGGGAGCGGAAAGACTACCTCTTTCCAGAGTACGGACGCCGGCGCATACAACTGGGTGAGGGTGAATGATTTAACCGCCGGGGCGACGATAACATGGGAATGGTATTATCCGAACAGCTCCCTCTATACCACCACGACGGGACAGTGGCCGGCTCCGCCGGGAAGATATCACGAAAGTGCAATGGCGAATTGCATGTTATACATTGCAGGACACTCACCGGAGAATTACGGGGGGACGTGGACGGTCAAGGTATATATAGACGGAACCTACCTCTATACGGATTCGTTCACAATTCAGGTCATCCCGCAATACAATGCCGAGGTGCGCGATATCTGGTTCGATCCGGATGCCGCATCCCTCCATGCGGGGGACTCGGGCCGCGTCTATGCGCAATATAAGAACCTCTCAAACGTCGGTGCGACGCTCGATGCGCGGATCATCGTCAGGAAGCCGGATGGGGCTTCATCCTACGCGTATTTGGACAACTGGGCCTTCGATCAGGGGCAGATCCGAAACATGTATTGGGACGGCTACGCTTTCGACCAGTCAGGCCAATACACGGTGACGGCGGAAATTTACGACGGGCAGGGGCGGGAGAATGGATGGCCGAGTTCGCGTAGATACGGTAGCCTTGTCGACTATTTTACGGTTGCGGCCGCAACGTACACCGCCGAAGTGCGCGATATTTGGCTCGATCCTTCGAATCTGGTGAAGGGACAGTCGGGTAGGGTATTCGCCCAATATACAAACGAATCTTCTTCATCCGCGACGTTCGACGCGCGGATCATTGTCTACAAACCCGACAGCACAAGCCGCTACTCGTATATAGATAATTGGGCGTTCGATAAGGATCAGGTCAAGAACCTTTATTGGGACGGCTATACTTTTGATCAGACGGGAACCTATGAGATCAAAGCCGAGATCTACGATAGTCAGGGAATGCAAGCGGGGTGGGCGAGCTCGCATCGCTTCGGCACGCGCACGGAATCGTTCCTTATCGGCGCTCCTTCCTTGGACGGACAGGTGGAGGATGTATGGCTCGATCCCGCCGATATCAAAGCGGGACAGAGGGGAGATATTCACGCAAGGTTCAAGAATCTATCCAATGGCTCTGCGACGTTCGATGCCCGGCTCATCGTGCAAAAACCTTCGGGGAACACGACCTTCGGCTCCGTGGACGATTGGGAATTCGGTCAGGGGCAGGTGCAGAACGCGATGCGGAGCTACTTTCTTTTCGACGTGGAAGGCCGCTATACGGTTACGGCCGAACTGTACGACCAGAATGGGATGCAATCGAATTGGGCGGCCTCTCACAAGCTGGCTTTCCGCACAGAAGAGTTCTCAGTAAGCGGTCTTCCCACGCCCACCCCGACTCCGCCGGGCAAACTTTTCAACGCGAAGACGGAGGATATATGGCTGAGTCCGACCTCCGTTGCGAAGGGTGGAACGGCCGATGTATATGCCCGCTTCCATAATATCTCCCGCATCGACGGTCCCTACAGCGGCGCGGCGACGTTCGACGTTCGGATCGTGGTGCGCAAACCGTCAGGGCAGTCTTCGTCGGGGTATGTCGATAATTGGTCTTTCACCGCGAATCAGGCGCAAAACGTTCTCAAACCGAGAAATCATTTCGATGAGGAGGGGACCTACACCGTTACGGCTGAGATCTACGATATCGGGGGCTTTCAGGCGAATTGGGCGGCGGCGAACCGCCTCGATTCCCTCTCCAAGACATTCTCCACCATTCCTGGTACCCCTACGCCGACTCCGCCGGCCAAGCTTCCGGTTGTTCTTGTGCACGGCATAAACGGACAGGCGGCGAATTTCGGCGCCCTGAAGGAACTGATCGAGGGAGAAGGATATACGGTGTACTCTTTCGAGTATTCGTGCACCAATACCCCCGACAGGCCGGGGAAGGGCACAAAGACGATTCAAGATTGCGCCGCAGAGTTGCGAGATTTTTTGGCGGCGTATCCAAAGGTCGATATCATCGCCCATAGTATGGGAGGATTGGTGACTCGATCGTACAGGGCTGGCCTTGATTTGAGCGAGCAGAATCGCACGGAAAGCGTTCTGAAGGCGAGAAGGGACCAGATCCGGAAATTTATCATGCTCGGCACGCCGAACTTCGGCTCCAATAGATTGCTTGAGCTGGGTATCGATATCTGGAAGCTGGAAAGCGATGCGGACGATACGCTTCACGACCAGTTGAAATGGGCGAGCTACCTTACCTGGCTGGTGAACATGAAGGATCAGCCCGAACCCTCTGAGGATCTTGTGATTGCCGGCATATACGACGGCATCATACGCGACCATCACAGCGGAAACGATGGGGTTGTATGGATTCAAACCGCAAATTATGACTGGAGATACGATGTGCCGTGCATCTACGTCGATTATGAGCATATGACGACATCGATATTCGATCATTCCGCCAGGGGTATCGCGAGAATCGATTCAGCCTCCCATCTCTCATGGTTGGCTATCAAAGATTGGCTTGCCGGGCGGTGTCCGACGCAGAATGATCCCGTCCCCTCCTACAATAAGGGGATGATTGTTCTCGGAGCCGTTGACGGGTCCTCCGAACCGATCCCGATCAACGTGCGCGAGGTAGGAGATTTCACGGGGCCGTTCCTGACAGAAAACGACAGCCATATCTGGTATCGGCCATGGCCGTATCTCCCCGAAAGGGACTATGCCATAGAGGTAACAAGGCGGGACGGATCGGATCCCAGGGTGATCAACACCGAAGTCGTCGCGGGCCGCACCACGTTTATTGTGCTGGATTATACACAATCGGGCACTCCTACAGCGACACCCGCTAGCCCGACTCCGACGCCTCCCGGGGGACAGCAATCGCTCGATGTGGGGCCGTTTAAGATTTACGCCGACTATATTTACGGCGGAAGCGGTTGGCCAAAAACGGCAAGTGGAAATGTGAACCTCAACCACATCTTGTATTCGACGGGGAATATCGAGATCGCGAAAAACTCGACCGCCGTATACGAGATCTCCGGAAACGGACGGCTGTACGTCAACGACATCCCGATCCCCGGTCTCGGGACGGTTCACGACCTTACGATGTATGAGGGATCATTCAGCTATGTAGTGGATGGGAACGGTCTGGCGAAGAGATCATTGAATGGAGCGCTCAAGTATCTCAAGGTTGCGGGATTGGACGCGTATATCAACTCGTTTATATTCTTGAACGACGGGGTAGAACTTTCGGCCGATCTAAAGTTCCCCGGTCGGGATGGTTTCGTCGAGGTTGGGCGGCTGCTCGTGACAAAGAGCGGCGGAATGAGCATGACTGGGAAAATAAGCGTCGGGGGAATCGATATGGAGATTAACTCCCTCTCCATAACATCGGACAAGATTACCCTTCAGAACGGTACGATAGTGTTTCCGGAGGCGTTTTCTCCTGGCGGAATAGATTTCAGCCCCGCGGCGAGGAGCTACTCGCCGCTAAACAGTTCCTGCACTGCGTTCGATTTTTCGGCTGTCTCGGGGACAGAATCTTCATCGGAAGAAGACATAGAATGCAGCGATGGCGTTTTTCAAAGAACGGGAGAAGTTAGGAACATCGAGGGGCTCGTCGAAAGCGACATCCAGTACAGGGGCAGCCTGGTGGCATATCTGAGCCGGGTGCCGATGAATGATGAAGACGGCGATTCGATCGGAGATGCGCGTGAGATAGACGTCTGCGTGGTGGGGGAGAACGGAGATTATGAATTCGACTCTATCCCGGAGGCCGATTATCGCGTGAAGTGCACAGGGCGCGTAACCGTTGCGATCCGGGGATTGGAGATATCCGCCTCGGGGTTCCGCCTCGCGGAAGGAGAGATTACTAATATCCCGGATCTGGAATATGCAGGGATCGTGTTGCACGTTGGGAGCCTTGCGTTAAGCACGGAGCCGGTGTCCATAGTCTTCAAGGACACGAGCATCGAGCTTCCGCAGGATATGGGTGGAGGGACTCTGGATCTTGGGCTGTTGAGAATCACGGACGGCAAGGTGGATATCGAAGGGGCGATCCGGGACATTAGGTTTAATGTTCCGGGCACCAGATTCACACTGACGATCGAAGAGTTGGAATTTGATAACGTACGCGGACGGTTCACCGGCATGGGGAGATTGAGCATCCCTTCATTCCCGGATATTCGGGCGGGGGTGAGTTTCGATAGGCACGAGCTCTATTGGATCCATGCCGAGGTGCAGGAATTGAACGTGCCTATTTATGCGGTGATCTTTCTCCAGCGCATCAGCCTGGACGTGGCGGGACTTGAGGCGGGGCCTCCGCCCGTGGTAATCGTCGCGGAGGCCGGGCTAAGCATCGGCCCGACCTGGTCGGTTCCGCTTACGGGCGAATCGGTGGTGCTTCTTGGCGCAGATCCGATCGCGCTTACCATTGACACGAGCGATTATGTGCAACTCTCCGGCGCCCTGACGCTCTTCAAGCCCTCGGAGGGAACGATGCAGGGGAAGATATCGTTCCTCCTATGGGATTGGAGCTACAATTTCTCCGGGTTCGATGTGGCGTGCGCTGCTGCGGGCATGAGCAAGAGCCGAGGCTTCCATGCGGAGGCATACGTAGACATCATCGATATCCTGAAGGAGACAGGGACGTTCAACGTTGATCCCAAGAAGAACGTGAGCGGGCATGGTTGCGGGACTATTGAGGTACCCGAGGTGGTGCCCGTGATCGGAGGGGCTCAACTCGGCGGATTTGAAACGGTGCTCACGAACAACTATCTCGCGGGGGAGGGCTGGATCTCAGCCCTGTTGAGTCTCTCCGCCAAGTTCAACTATGACGGTGGCATTCAATTCGGGAGCAATCTCGAAGATCTTGGCGTGACGGTAATCGCGTCGGCCGCGATCGAGGGACTCACGACGCCCGAACAGATGGCTGCGTCTCCGTATTATTCGATCGATGTCCCCGACGGTCTCGAGAGGGCCATATTCAGGTTTGCATGGAGTCCGAACACGGATACCGATGTCAGCTTGATCAGGCCCACGGGCGAGATCATTTCTCCGGCCGCGGCGCCGAGAAGCTCCCCCTACGCCAATTATCTGAAAGACGCGGCGCACCATGAAGCGTGGTACGTCGTCAAAGAGCCCGAACAAGGGGCATGGCAGTACCGGCTGACGAACCGTGCTATCGGGGATCTGACCGTGGAGCTAATTGCGGTAGACGAGCCGCCGACGGTGGAGATGGCGGCCCCGAACGCGCAATCAGTGCAGGGAGTCAAGACGAGCGGGGACAGCATTCGGCTTGCGTGGGACGCAGAAAACCTCTCCGGAGGGGAGACGATAAGTCTCTATTACGACGTAAATGACAGCGGATATGACGGAACGCGTATTGCTTCCGGCGATTTCGCCGCACAAGGGTATTACGATTGGGTGATTGACTCGAGCGTTCCGTCCGGTCGGTATTTCATTTATGCCATGGTAGACGATGGAAGGAGTATGCCGCGCGGCTCCTATATGCCGGGCTGGGTGACGGTTGAGAATCCTGATTCGCCGCAGACGCCGAGAAACGTATCCGTGCAATCGGCCAGCGGTTCCGTTCTCGTCAGTTGGTCCGCGAACGAGGAGGAGGATCTCCTTGCCTATGTCATCGAATGGACGGATACGCCGACGGAGCTCTCTTTCGATCACAGGCTTGCCGTGGGGCTTGCCACGAGCTACACGCTTGACCAGCTCGACAACGGCCGCACCTACAAGGTGCGCGTAAAGGCTGTGGATAAGGACGGGAATGAAAGCATGCCGTCGGAGGCCCACCTTGTAACGATTAATATGGAGACGAGCAATTATTCGCCGGAGATCGTTTCACAGCCGGTGACAAGGGTGCGCCAGGGGACCGCATACCGCTATCAGGTGACGTGCAGCGATAAAGACGAAGGCGATACCCTCACCTATATACTGGAAGATGCCCCGGCGGGGATGACAGTCGACGGCAACGGACTTATCCAATGGATTCCGGGATTGACGGATGTGGGGCGGGTGAAGGTGAGCGTAAGAGCCGAGGATGCCCTCGGGTATGAGGCGAGGCAGGAGTACCACCTGGATGTCTATAACGACTATATGGTCAACATCGCGCCGGAGGTTGTTTCCATCCCGCCAGGCGTTGCTGAGGTAGGGAAAGAATATTCATATCAGGTGCAGGCAACCGATCCGGACGGTAATCCACTTCAATACGTTCTTCTGGCCGCGCCGGAGGGGATGGCGATGGATGCCCGGGGTTTCATTACGTGGACCCCTACCCAGTCCAATACCGCAGGAGATAACCTGGTTGCGGTCAAGGTGCTGGACGGTCATGGAGGAACGGCATCTCAGTCGTTCACCGTCTATCTGAGCTGGTTTTCTTCCTATGACGCGGAAGCGCAGCAGATATGGGCCAACCCGTTGGAGATCAAGGCGGGCGACACCGGCGAGATATACGCGAGCTTCAAAAACCTCTCGGACCTTGGCGGGCCGGAGAACGGCGCGGCGACATTCGACGCGCGGATCATAGTGCAAAAGCCCGATGGTTCGTCACGATACGCGTATGTGGATACCTGGTCATTTGCCGCTGGGGAAGTGAGACATCTGTTGTGGGACGATTACGTGTTTGACCAACCCGGTACGTATAAAGTTACGGCGCAGATATTCGACAGCGAGGGGTACCAATCCGGTTGGAGCTGGTGGCGCCGCTATGACTCCCTCGACCGGACGCTGAGCATTGCCGCCGTTGCGACCCCGACTGCAACCGCCACGCCTCCTTCCGCGCCCACCGCCACGCCGACGCTTCCTCCGGCGCAGACGGCGACTCCGCCCGGAAGCTATCCGGACGTGCGCATCGAGCCGATGTCTCTCGATTTTGAATATCCTGAAAAACCGGTTGCGCGCAATTCGAAAACAAACGACCTGCAGGGCTCAAAGGCCGCAGGCATTGAAATCTCGGCCGGTCTTGAGGACGAGCCGAGGTACGAGTGCGTGCTAACCTCCGGTTCTTATACGATGAGCACAAGCGCCGGCAATACGTGTAGGATCGAGATGGACGGATACGATCCGATGGCCTCGCCGGGCGATCCGATGCTCCCTCATAAAATCTATCGCCTGCTCGTCCCGCCGAATGTGGATATTTCGACGGTGAGGTTGAGCGTAATAGAGGAGAGCATCAGCCCGGTCGCAAGCAGCAGCGCATGCGAAATTGAGCCTGCGCCGCCGATCGCGACGTGGGACGGTACGGCTGTCGTATACATGTGGGGTGAGGGGAAACGCGTGGTGAACGGGAGAAACCTGAACGTATACGAGACCGACGCGAACTATCCCGCATCGAACATCGAGATTTCCTCGACCGGCGAGATGCGCCAATGGAAATACATCGAGGTCGATTACCGGCCGTTCCGATATAACCCTGTGCGTGAAAACCTCAGTTTTACGAAAGGGATGCGCATCACCGTTTCCTGGAAAGCGCCCCTCAAAACGAGTATCTCCTCGTTGTCGAGACGATTGGAGGACCGGGCGATGGACCGAGAGGCATCTTCGATGTTCCAGAACTACGCGCAGTCGGCGTCGTGGTATACGCCATCGAGGAGAACTCTCTCCGAAGCCGGCGGCGAGAAATATAATTATGTGATCATCACCTCGAATGCCATCAAGAATGGTAGCGCGAAGCTTAATGATTTTGTGGCGCATAAAAGGACGCTAGGCTTCACTGTTGCGGTGATTACGGAGGACGCGTACGGCTCTCTCTCCGGCCAGGCGCCGAACGGACGTTCGGAGAAGATCCGGAAGTGGCTTAAGGACAACTATGTTTCCCTGGGTATCAAATACGCGCTCCTCATCGGAGATCCGCGCACTGACAGCGCGGACGTTCCGATGAAGATGTGCTGGCCTAGGCATAACACGACCTGGGAAACCTCTTACCTGGACGGCCCGACGGATTTCTATTACGCGGAGTTAAGCGGCGATTGGGATAAGGACGGAGACGGCTTCTTCGGCGAGTACGGCGACGATACGGGTTCGGGGGGGGCGGACAAGGCAGCGGAGATTTACGTGGGACGTATCCCCGTGTACAACGGAAATTGCTCCCCCCTGGACTCGATTCTCCAGAAAACGATCGATTATGAAACCGCTGCGGGAGACCTATCATGGCGGCAGAACATCTTGCTGCCGATGGAGCCGTCGGATTCGAGTACGCCCGGCTGGCAGCTCGGGGAGGGGATCAGGAACAACTTCGCGACGGCGAACGGGTTCGCGGCGGAACGGATCTACGAGCAGCAGTACGGCATAGATCCTCCGCCTGAAAGAACGCCGTGTAATCAGGGAAGTGTTCTCGACGAGTGGCAGAACGGTTACGGCATGGTGACCTGGTGGACACACGGCTCCGCCACGTCGGCGGCGGACGTCTTTTCGACCTATGTTTGCTCGGATCTGGACGATACCAGGCCGTCCGTGGTCTTCCAGAATTCTTGCCTCAACGGGCAGCCGGAGACCACGAACAATCTCGGCTACAGCCTCCTCTTGCATGGCGCGATAGACACCATATCGGCGACGCGCGTAAGCTGGTATAACCCGGGGGCGTGGGATCTCAGCGGCTCTAACTCCGGCATGGCCTATCGTTTCACGGGAAAGGTGCTTGACGGACAGGGGATCGGGCAGGCGCTGTTTGCCATGAAGCTAGGGGAATCGTCGTCGAGCGCCGAGTACTGGATGAACCACGTCGTGTTCAATATGTACGGAGACCCGTCGATTACATTGTCGAGCGGCAAGAACTTCACCATCTACAACGACGGAAATGCTCCGCTGGAAATACAGGGGCTGAGTGCCCAAAATTCCGCGGCGTGGTGTAAGATTCAGAGGGCGGAATTGATCCCCTTCACCGTTCCCGCGGGGGGGGCATCTCTTGTGACCGTTCGCGTGGATCGCAAGGGACTCTCGGGCGGAACGTATACCGACAGGCTGCTGGTGTCGTCGAACGATCCGGATGAGAGTCCGTACCCGGACGCTGAGAACATTACGCTTCGCATCATCTCCGGCGCCAAACCGGATCTCATCGCGGATAGCCCTGCCCCGGATGACGGATTCTCGCAGCCTCCATTCAATCCCGGACAGTCGGTCGAGTGGTATGTTAGCGTATACAACACGGGTGAGGGAGATGCCGGAGGCAGCACGCTGGCATACTACCTGGGAACGAGCCCGGCCGATTATTCGCGGCAGATTGCACACGTATCGGTCGAATCGTTGTGGTCGGGATCGAGCTCGACCAAGCATAAGCCCTATGTGTTTACCGAGAGTGACAGGGGCGTGCGTTATCTCAATGTGCGTGTGGACAGAGATGGCGTCGTTGCGGAGGAATTCGAGAACAACAACAAGGCGAGCTACGGCCCGTTTCACGTAGGGGAGGCGTTTACGCCTACGCCGTCGCCGACGGAGACGGCGATACCGTCTTCGACACCGACAGTTGCGCCGACGGCGTCACCCACGCCATCCCCCAGTTCTCCCACCGGCACGCCGACGCAGGTGATACCACCCACGGCCCCCCCCATTCCCACCATCACGCCTACGCAAGCCCCCCCTGGGCATGTGTCCCATGTGGTGAAAGGAAAGGTTATCAACGCGGACGGGACTTCGCCGGAACAACTCCTCTTCATGGCGCATGTGACAAGCAGGCCGAAGGACATCGTCAGGATGGGATCGACGGGAAGCGTGTATGCGGATGGATGGTGGCAATTAGACGCGGCTAGCTTCGTCTCAGGGTGGGCCGTCGGAGAAATTCTCCACATCAATATGCTCAATCCATATAACGGCCAGAGCGGATCATGGGAATACACATTGGCGTCGGAGAATCCTCAGGTAGTCGAGGAATACCGGCTCAATGACGTGATCAAGGACACTACGTATCTCATGAAAACCGCCAGGACGGGCCTGAATGCGATCACTCTCATGGAGTCGACAATCGTGCAACCCGGCGGAACGACCACGGCGGAGGAGCTAACGCGCCGGATTCCCAACTGCTCCGTGGTATACCGCTGGGTGTCGGAGACGCAAAGCTACGACGGCCATGTAAAGGGATTGCCCGTCAATAACTTCGCGGTTACTGCATTCGAACCGTATTTCGTTTCGGTAACAACGGGATGTGAATGGACCCAGTCCGGAGTTCTCGGAGGGTACCTGCCGTATTTCCATCTTATCACCACCGACGAGACGGATCTAAACGCCATCGTTTATCCGCCGGACATGCTCCATCTCAAGACGGCGGAGGAGCTGGCGCAAGACATAGACCATTGCAAGGTCATCTACCGGTGGAACGCTGAGACGCAGGCGTTCGAGGGACATGTCAAAGGCTTGCCGGTCAACAACTTCAAGCTCAAGGCGTGGGAGGTATACCTGGTCTCCGTGGACGGCGAGGCATATTGGCCGTGATTTCAAGGCTCCTCTGTGCCATCAGAGGGATGCTGCGACGGATGGAATGAGGGGGAAAGATGAACAAGCTGATGGCGATGACTTTGCTTATGATGCTGGTGGTATCTATGCCGGTCTGGGCGGGTAACCCTCATACGGTGTGCGGCAAGGTCTTCGACGCCGTTAAGACCATGCCCGCCGACGGGACCATACGCTTGAAAGCCTACATAGCGGGCCGGCCCGACGAGATATTGACGGAGAAATCCCCCGGCTCGGGCTATCAGAGCGGTTGGTTCCAAGTGGTGGTTGGCAATTTTCCCAATCGCTGGAAGGTCGGAGATGTCCTGATAATAGAATTTACACACAATGCCACGGGCGCCAGCCGCGTCGTGGAGCATATACTGACCTCGCAGGACCCGGAGCAGATCGGCGATATAGTACTCCAGAGGAAATGAGCCGCATTGAATATTCGGCGCCTGCGGCATAAAGGCAATAAGACTCTGCTCTCCTGAGATGAGGCGGGGCGGGCGGGAGGAGAGAGCTTGAGAAGCGCGATGAACAGCATGATATGCGTGATTGTGCTTATGGCGCCCTCTCTCTACGCGGGTACGCCGCATACCGTTTGCGGCCGCGTCTTTAATTCCGACGGGAGTGTGCCCATCGACAGTTCTGTCTCCTTTACCGCTTTTATCGAATCGAGACCCAAAGACCCGGTCACGCAGGATACCACCGGCTGCGGTTACGCGAACGGGTGTTGGCAGGTCAATGTCGGAAATTTCAGCACTGATTGGGGAGTGGGCGATGCATTGAATGTTATATTTGTGAGTTCGCAAGGAGAAGATGGAAGTACCGCGCATAAGCTGACGGTGGAGGATCCGGAACCTGTTTCCGACGTCATCCTGGCGCCTTCGCAGACCACTCCTACGCCGGTAGAGACTCCGGAGGCGACGGCAACGTCTGCGATGACTCCTACGATGACTGTGACCCCCTCTCCGACAAATACTCCGACGGAAACTCCGACAATGCCCCCGGAACCCACCGAATGTCCTTTCATACTGGATGTGCGAGTCAATTTTCAGCCGGAAACGGCGTCGGTTCCCGACGGCTATAACGAGGATTGCGGTCGGGAATACCCCGAAGGTTCGAAAGCGGATGGGAACGACTTGGAATATGGTTGGGTGGTCATCGATACGTTCGGGTCTAAAGCGAGTATCCCGACTGTCGCGTTGATGCTTCTTCCGCGGTTGGAGCCGGATATGATCTTTGCCATGCATCCCGGCTTTACGCGGGGAGGGGAGGATAGGGCGGTCTCGAAGGATGGGGAAACTACCCGTCAATCGGTCATTTACGCGCTCCTTACACCGTTTCGTTTCGCCGGGTCCCGAAATATGCAAGGAGCAATCCAAAATAGAGGGAGGGCAAAGTGAACAGAATAGCAGCGGCAACTGTTAGTGTAACATGCTTGGTATGGTTGGCGGGTCTTGTTTCCGCGGGGAGCATCGATTCTCCGGGGGCGCCGTCGGCGGGGAGCGGGATGTATACGCTCCAGAACCTCTATGAGTATCTTATGAACGGTACGGCCCTTACCGTGACCGGCAGCTTTCAGAATCCGACGGCAGGCCCGGCCTCCTCGACAAAAACAATGAGGCAAATCGGGGACGATATCAAGGCATTGCTGGATCAGTGCGATGCCACCGCGGCAGATGTGAAATCGGGGAAGAAGTTTTTTTGCGCGGCGGCGGGAAGCTGGGGGGTGCAGACGGGAACATGGGTAACTGTGACGCCGACGCATACGGTAACCCCCACTCCCACCATAACCCCGACGCCGACCCCGACGATGAACTGGTATGAACAGTATGGTCCGAGCGGCACGGGCGATGTAGTACAGATCGGCACTATGTATATCGCATGTGATGCGAGAGGAGTCGGCTGTTACGGGGGCTTATATTTGACATTCGACGGTGCCACGGCCTGGAGCAATGCATTGGAATGGGCCGGGAAGAGCGACTGGAGACTGCCGAGTTATGCGGAGATGTGCGAGATAATGGGAGCGGTTTATAGTGGTTCATTTACCTACTCGCCCGATACTTATATGACAACCGATTCATGCGGTCCCGACTCAATTTATTGCGTGCGCTTTGATTGGCCGCTTGGGATCTGTGTTACAGAAGAGGAAGCTGAGGACCCTGACTTTCCGGAATATAACGTATATTGTAATTCCAAGTCGGCTGGCGCTCAAGTTCGTGCCGTGCGCAGCGTGGACTGATTCTCGATTCAGGATGTCGCGATTCATGGTGCCTTTGGAGAAGCAGCGGAGATCAGAGTATGAGAGTGCAAGGTTTCTTGACCGGGAGCGGTGAGGAGGAATGACATGAAAGGCTTTAGAGTATTGACATTCTGTGCGCTATTCAGTTCCAGCGTGTTCGGAACGGCCGTTGCGGGGAGCATCGATTCTCCGGGAGCGCCGTCGGCGGGGAGCGGGATGTATACGCTCCAGAACCTCTACGATTATCTTATAAACGGCGCGCCGTTGAGCGTGCAAGAAAACTTCCAGGAGCCCGTTTCAGGTCCCGCCCCCACGATGAAGACGACCAAAGAGGTAGGCGACGCGGTGCAGACGCTGTTCGAGGCATGCGATACGGATCCGATGGATGTGAGGCCCGGGAAGAAATTCTTCTGCACGCTCCCGTGCATGTGGGGCGTAAGAACGGGAGGAACACCCGTTCCGGCATGCACGGCTACTCCAACGCCGTAGCAAACGTCGACGGTTACACCCGGTCCGACGAGCATGCCCGATGGCTGGTACATCCGATACGGGCCGGGCGGGGAGGACAAAGTGGTACGGATAGACGATATGGCGGTCGCCAAATGGACGAACAATGAAGGGACGGACAATTTCGGTCTCAAGGCGTGGCAGGACGCGATAGATTGGGCGAACGTCATGAATTGGCTGAGCAGGGACGAATGGCGGATGTCGACCGAGGAAGAGCTGGTGGCCATATGCGGGTCGAAGGATGATATGGGAGGATATGCGGCTGCCCGATATTGGTCCGCCACGGAGGATGATACATATAACTCGGTCAACGTCTATTTCGACGGTAGACCATGTCAGTCTAATTACAGCGGAAAGTCAGACACCTGCTTTCTTCAAGGATATAGAGTAACGGTATGGCAGCCTCATTATAGAGGACGTTTCTGGAGAAGAACAATGACTCAGGAATGCTGCTGGACAAGCGATTTCAGCGGCTCATGGGGCAATGTGCCCATGCGGAAATGGCAGGAGCCTTGCGCCCCGTATTAGTATGACCCCTTCTATCCTTGTGACGACAGTACCAACGAAGGGTATTTGGACATGCCGATCCGGCAAGGAGGGGCCACTAGGTAAGGCCCATCTGCGATGTACAGTGAAAATTCCGCCCTCGTACGCGAATGGGGGATTTGTATCGATAACCGGCATCTGGGGAAGGAATTGAAATAGGGAATGTTATAGCGGAGGAAGGCAAAGACCGACGGATTAGCGCGAGAATGAAAAACGGGGGTATCAAATGAACAAAGCATTGTATCGGATGGGACTGTATCTTTGCGGCATTATATGCACTATGCCATCGGCGTACGCCGGTCTCCCCCACAGCGCTATCGGTCCGCTTTACAACCACGATAGCAGTGTGCCTGCGGATAATGACATTACCTTCGCGGCATATATTACTGCCAGGCCGTCGGATATTCTGACGCAGAATGATGACGGCTGCAGTTACGAGGAAGGATACTGGCAAGTCAACGTCGGGAATTTCGCCAATAATTGGAATATCGGAGATATTCTGCATGTAGATTTTCTACATATCCATGGGGGGGACGGTTCTCTTAATATTCAACTGACATCCGATGATCCTGATATCGCGGAACCGCTTTATCTTTCCATTCCGCCCCCCACCGCAACCCCTACGATCACCCCCACGCCCACCATAACCCCCACGCCCACCATAACCCCGACTCCGACCGAGACAGCCACGCGAACGCCGACTTGCACCGCGACCTCGACACCCAGCTGTACTCCCACGCCGACAAATACAGCGACGCAAACCACGTCCCCAACCGAGACGCCGACGGAAGCGCCAACGGCGACGGAGACCCCGAGTAGCACAGCAACCCCTGCTCCGGGTTGGTATGATCTTGACTGGTCGTATCGCCGTTCTATTACGATAGACAACAGCGGCTACATCTCCCTCCTTTCGGATTATCAAGTCAGGGTCGAGATAACGTACGATCCGCAAATGAAAGCGGATTTTTCTGACCTGCGCTTTACGGATAACGATGGAATGACCCTCCTGAATTATTGGGTGGAGAGTTCGACATCTTCAACCCAAGCGGTGGTGTGGATAAGGGTTCCAGCCATTCCGGCAGGAGGAGAGAAGACAATATATTTGTATTACGGGAATGAAGGGGTGAGCACGCTTTCTTCCAGAAAAGATACGTTTGCGTGGTTTGATGATTTCTCCACTGATACGTTGAGCAGCAATTATACCCTGTCGGAAAGCGGTCATTGGGAGGAGGATGACCCTTATGAGGACCCTGACTGGGATGAGGACCCCTGGGATGAGGATCCTATCTGGGTTCCGGATGGGTCCATTACCTATGATTCAGAAAATCAAAGAGTGAGAATAGATTCGGGCGGTCCGTTTCTCAATTCGATTCTGTGGTATAGCATGGCGCAATTCGACACGGCGGAAGTCAAATATGATCTACTGAAGGTTGTAA
>JAAYCL010000007.1 GCA_012729785.1 Chlamydiota bacterium
CGCCGTCAACGTCGTCTTCCCGTGGTCCACGTGACCGATCGTCCCCACGTTCACGTGCGGCTTCGTACGCTCGAACTTGTCCTTGCCCATCTCCCGTCTCCTTACATGCGCCCGACCCGCCCGTCTCTACGGACCGGCCCGTCTCCCTTCACGCCTTCTTCGTCCAGTCGAGCAGCTGCTCCTCCTTCTGCTTGGGGACCTTCTCGAAGCAGGAGGGCTCCATCGAGTACGAGGCGCGCCCGCGCGTCACGGAGCGGATCGCCGTGGCGTAGCCGAACATCTCCGCCAGCGGCACAAAGGCACGCACGATGTGCGCCTCGGGACGCGACTCCATCTCGTGGATCTTGCCGCGGCGGGCGTTCAGGTCCCCGATCACGTCGCCGAGGAACTCGGCGGGGGTCGTCACCTCGACATCCATGATCGGCTCGAGCAGCACCGGGGCCCCGCGGCGCAGCGCGTCCTTCAGCGCCATCGCCCCCGCGATCTTGAACGCCATGTCGGACGAATCCACCTCGTGGTAGGAACCGTCCTTGATGACGACCTTCAGGTCCACCATCGAGTAGCCGCCGAGGGGCCCCGAGGTGCACGACTCCATGATCCCCTCGGTCGCCGCACGGACGTACTCCCGCGGCACGGCGCCGCCCTTGATCTCGCTCTCGACGACGACCCCGGTCCCCTTCCCGCCCGGGCCCGCCTCGAGGATGATATGCCCGTACTGGCCGTGTCCCCCGGTCTGCCGGACGAACCTGCCCTCGCCGGCGCACGCCTTCGTGATCGTCTCCCGGTAGGCGACCTCCGGCTTCCCGACCTTCGCCTCCACCTTGAATTCGCGGAGCATCCGATCCTTGATGATGTCCAGGTGCAGCTCCCCCATCCCGGAGATGATGAGCTGCCCGGTCTCCTCGTTCGTCTTCGTCCTGAACGTCGGGTCCTCCTCGGCGAGGCGCCGGAGCGACTCCCCGAGCTTCTCCCGGTCCGCCTTGGTGCGCGGCTCGATCGCCATCGAGATCACCGGCTCCGGGAAGTGCATCGACTCGAGCACGATCGGGTGGCGCTCGTCGCAGAGCGTCTGCCCGGTGACGGTCCGCCCGAGCCCCACCGCCGCGATGATCTCCCCCGCGGAGGCCTCGTCGACCTCCTCGCGGCGGTTGGCGTGCATCAGGAGGAGACGCCCGACCCGTTCTCGCTTCATCACGGCGGCGTTCCAGGCCTGCGCCCCCCTCCGCAGCACGCCGGAGTAGATCCGGAGGTAGACGAGCTTGCCGACGAAGCCGTCCGAGACCACCTTGAAGGCGAGCGCGCAGAGCGGCCCCGCGGGGTCGGCGTGCCGCACCGCCGGCTCGTTGTTCTTGGGGTTCACCCCCTCCACCGGGCGGGCGTCGAGCGGCGACGGCAGGTAATCCACCACGGCGTCCAGGAGCTGCTGCACCCCCTTGCTCTTCAGCGCCGTGCCGCAGAGGACCGGGACGATCCGGTTGCGGAGCACCGTGCGCCGGAGCGCCGCCCGCACCTCGTCCTCCGGGAATCCCTTGCCGGCGAGATAGATCTCGAAGAACCGCTCGTCCTCGCTCGCGATCGTTTCGAGCATCCGGTCGCGGGCCTTCTGCGCCCGCTCGAGGAGCGGCTCCGGGATCGCCTCCTCGCGGAACGACAGATCCTCCCCGTCGGGGAAGATGTACGCCCGCATCCGCACGAGGTCCACGACCCCCCTGAACTCCGCCTCGTGCCCCACCGGCATCTGCACCGGCACCGCGTTGGCCGCGAGGCGCTCGCGCATCCGCGCCACCGCCCAATCGAAGTTGGATCCGACCCGGTCCAGCTTGTTCACGAAGGCCAGGCGCGGAACGCCGTAGCGGTTTGCCTGCCGCCAGACCGTCTCGGACTGGGGCTCGACCCCCTCCACGCCGCAGAAGACCGCGATCGCGCCGTCGAGCACCCGCAGGCTCCGCTCGACCTCGACGGTGAAGTCGACGTGCCCGGGCGTGTCGATGACGTTCACGCGGTGGCCGTTCCAGGAACAGGTGGTCGCCGCCGAGGTGATGGTGATGCCGCGCTCCTGCTCCTGGACCATCCAGTCCATGGTCGCGGTCCCCTCGTCCACCTCGCCGATCCGGTAGGTCTTCCCCGAGAAGAAGAGGATCCTCTCCGTCACGGTGGTCTTGCCGGCGTCGATGTGCGCCATGATCCCTATGTTCCTGACCCTTTCAAGGGGCGTCTCAGATCCCATACAGTTCCGATCCCCCGCGGCTGCCGCGCCGCCGAAAACGTGCACCACGGCACACGGGGGCATATGTGTCCCTTCCCGCTACCAGCGGTAGTGCGCGAACGCCTTGTTCGCCTCCGCCATCTTGTGCGTGTCCTCGCGCTTCTTGACCGCGGCCCCTTCGCCCTTGTAGGCGTCGAGGATCTCCGCGGCGAGCCGTTCCTGCATCGGCTTCCCCTTGCGGGCCCGGGAAAAACCGATGATCCAGCGGAGCGCCAGGGCGAGCTGGCGGTCCGAGCGCACCTCCACCGGGACCTGGTACGTCGCGCCGCCGACCCTCCTGGACTTCACCTCGAGAAACGGCTTCACCCGGTCGACCGCCTTCTCCACGACCTTGAGCGGCGGGAGCTCCTGCACGCGCTGGCCGATCAGGTCGAGGGTCGAGTAGAAGATCCCCTCCGCGATGCTCTTCTTCCCGTCCCGCATCAGGCTGGTGATGAACCTGGCGACCAGCGGGCTCCCGAACTTCACATCCGTCAGCATCCTCTTCTTGATGACCCTGCGCCGTCTCGACATTGTTCCCTCTGTTCTTCCGTGTCCCTTCTTCTTATGGCGTGCCGCGTGCGGCTTACTTGGGCGTCTTCGCCCCGTACTTGGATCGGCTGCGCTTGCGCCCCTCGACGCCGCTCGTGTCCAGGGTGCCGCGGATGATATGGTAGCGCACCCCGGGCAGATCCTTGACCCGTCCGCCGCGCAGCATCACGATCGAGTGCTCCTGGAGGTTGTGCCCCTCGCCTGGGATGTAGGCGGTTACCTCGATCCCGTTCGTGAGGCGCACCCGGGCGACCTTCCGCAGCGCCGAGTTCGGCTTCTTCGGCGTCATCGTCTTCACCAGGAGGCAGACCCCCCTGCGCTGGGGGCAGCGCATCAAGGCGGGCGACTTCGTCCGGTTTCTCGGTTTCCGTCTCCCCTTCCTCACCAGCTGGTTGATCGTCGGCATATTCGATGCTCCTCGCGTTGTGGTCCGTTCGTGCGCCTACGGCTTCGTCTCTTTCTTCGCCGGCTCCTCGTCGCTCCCGGAGGCTTTCTTTTTCTGCTTCTCCGCCTCCCGGTGCTTCCCGATCAAGGCGTCGAGGTCGAGGGCGGGTTTGGCGGGCTTGGCCTCGACCTCCGGGAGCTCCAGCGCCTTGGCGGGCTTGATCTCCACCAGCGGGATCACGTCGATCTCGCGGTTCTTCGCGAAGCCGCTCCCCGCGGGGATCAGGTGCCCCATGATGACGTTCTCCTTGAACCCGTTGAGCACGTCGGCGCGCCCCTTGGCGGCGGCGTCGGTGAGGACCCGCGTGGTCTCCTGGAACGAGGCCGCGGAGATGAAGCTCTCGGTGCCGAGGGAGGCCTTGGTGATGCCCAGGAGGATCGGCTGGGCGTCCGCGGCCTTCTTCCCGGCCTTCAAAAGCTGCTCGTTCGCCCGGTCGAACAGGTACTTCTCGACATGCTCCCCGAAGAGGAACTCGCTGTCGCCGGGGTCGGAGATTCGGACCTTCTTGAGCATCTGCCGGATGATGACCTCGATATGCTTGTCGTTGATCTCGACCCCCTGGAGCCGGTAGACCTCCTGCACCTCGTCCACCAGGTACTTCTGAAGCTCCTTCGGGCCGCAGACCTGCAGCAGCTCCTGCGGCGCGATCGGCCCCTCGGTCAAACGGTCCCCTTTCCTGACCCGGTCCCCGCGGTAGACGACGAGGTGCTTGGCGTACGGGATCAGGTGCTCCTCCTCGACCTCGGTGACCTCGTTCCTGACGACGAGCGTGCGGCGCCCCTTGGTGGTGCTCCGGAACTCCACGACGCCGTCGATCTTGGCGATCTCGGCGGCCTCCTTCGGCCTGCGCGCCTCGAACAGCTCGGCGACACGGGGGAGGCCCCCGGTGATGTCCTTGGTCTTGCTCCGCTTGCGGGGGCTCCTCGCCAGCAGGCTGCCGACGGTGACGAACTCCTTCTCCTCGACCATGATGTGCGCGCCGGTGGGGAGCGGGTAGTAGCCGAGCGCCTCCTTGCCGTCGCGGCTCGTGATCACGATCTGCGGATGCTTGTCCTCCTTGTGGTCGATGATGACGAATTCGGTGAGGCCGGTGCCCCGGTCCGTCTCCGTCTTCATCGTCACGTCCTCGACGATGTCGATGAACTCGACGAGGCCGTCCTTCTCGGTCAGGATCGGGGTGCTGTACGGGTCCCACTTGGCGACGAGCTCGCCCTTCTTGGCGAGCTCCCCCTCGTTCTTGCTCAAAATCGCGCCGTACGGGAGGTCGTTGTTCTCCACCTCGGGCCCGGCCTGCACCTGGCCCCGCGCATCCTTGATGACGGCGTGGATCGCGAGGGTACCGTTCTTGGAGACCACGATGCGCGTCCCGTCCTTGTCGCAGAGGATCTTCACATTGCGGAATTTGATGATCCCGTCGCCCTTCGGCCGGATCTCCTGCTTCATCCGGTGGACGGCGGTGCCGCCGATGTGGAAGGTGCGCATCGTGAGCTGCGTCCCGGGCTCGCCGATCGACTGCGCGGCGATGATCCCGACCGCCGTGCCGAGCGCCACCTGCCTGCCGTTGGAGAGGTCGTGGCCGTAGCATTTGGCGCAGATGCCGCGGGTGGTCTCACAGGTGAGGACGGAGCGTATCTTCAGCGTCTCGATCCCCATCGTCTCGATGCGCTCCGCGAGCGCCTCCGTGATCGGCTCGTTGGCCTTGACCACCACCTCCTTCGAGACCGGCTCGACGATATCCTCGAGGCTGGTGCGCCCCACGATCCGCTCCCGGAGGGAGACCACGACGTCCTCGCCCTCGTGGATCGCGCTGATGGAGATGCCGTTCAGGGTGCCGCAGTCGTCCTCGATGACGATCACGTCCTGCGCCACGTCCACGAGGCGCCGGGTGAGGTAGCCGGAGTCGGCGGTCTTGAGGGCCGTGTCGGCGAGCCCCTTGCGGGCGCCGTGCGTGGAGATGAAGTATTCGAGGACGCTCAGTCCCTCGCGGAAGTTGGAGCGGATCGGCTGCTCGATGATGACCCCCGACGGCTTCGCCATCAGACCGCGCATCCCGGCGAGCTGCCTGATCTGCTGCCTCGACCCGCGCGCGCCGGAGTCGACCATCATGAAGATCGGGTTGGGGCTCGCCGCGACCCCGCGGGCATCGAGGCCGGGCGCCTTCAGCTGGCTGAACAGCACCTCGGAGAGCTCGTCGGTCGTGTGGGTCCAGATGTCGAGGATCATGTTGTAGCGCTCGCCCGGCGTGATGCTCCCGCTCCGGTACTGCTTCTCGACCTCCTGGATCCTCCGGTTCGCCGCGGCGAGGAGCTTCTCCTTCTCCGCGGGGATGAGCATGTCGTCGCTCGAGATCGAGATCCCCGCCCGCGTCGCCTCGCGGAAACCGAGATCCTTCATCCGGTCGAGGATCTCCACCGTCCGCTCCTTGCCGACGGCGCGGTAGCAGTCCATCACCACCTCGGCGAGCGCCTTCTTGTTCAGCTCCCGGTTGATGAACCAGCTGCCCTCGTCGCTCTTCGTGCGGATCAACGACCGGAACTCCTCGTCGCGGGGGAGTATCTCGTTGAACATCACCCTCCCCGTCGTCGTCTCGATCATCTCGCCGTCGATCCTGACCCTGACCTTCTCGTGGATCGTGATCGCGCCGGAGTCGTAGGCGAGCAGCAGCTCGTCGGTGTCGGAGAAGGTGAACCGCGGGGCCGCGGCGCCCGCGATCTCCTTCGTGACGTAGTAGCAGCCCAGCGCGATATCCTGCGTCGGGGTGTCGATCGGCTTCCCGCTCGAGGGGGAGAAGATGTTGTGCGGGGCGAGCATCAGGAGCTTGGCCTCGAGCTGCGCCTCGTGGGAGAGCGGGATGTGGACCGCCATCTGGTCGCCGTCGAAGTCGGCGTTGAACGCCGAACAGACCAGCGGGTGGATCCGGATCGCCTTCCCCTCGATCAAGACCGGCTCGAACGCCTGGATGCCGAGCCGGTGGAGCGTGGGGGCGCGGTTGAGCAGCACCGGGTGGCCCTTCGTCACCTGCTCCAGGATATCCCAGACCTCCGGCATCTCCTTCTCGATCATCTTCTTGGCGCTGCGGATGGTGTGCACAAGGCTGCGGTTCTTGAGCTCGCGGATGATGAACGGCTCGAACAGCTCCAGCGCCATCTTCTTCGGGAGGCCGCACTGGTTCAGCTTCAGCTCCGGCCCCACCACGATCACCGAACGCCCCGAGTAGTCGACGCGCTTGCCCAGGAGGTTCTGCCGGAAGCGCCCCTGCTTGCCCTTGAGCATGTCCGAGAGCGACTTCAGCGGGCGATTCCCCGCGCCGACGATCGGGCGGCCGTGCCGGCCGTTGTCGAAGAGGGCGTCCACCGCCTCCTGGAGCATCCGCTTCTCGTTGCGGATGATGACCTCGGGGGTCTTCAGCTCCAGGATCGCCTTGAGGCGGTTGTTGCGGTTGATGACGCGCCGGTACAGGTCGTTCAGGTCCGAGGTGGCGAAACGCCCCCCCTCGAGCGGGACGAGGGGGCGCAGGTCAGGCGGGATCACCGGGACGACGTTGATGACCATCCATTCGGGCTTGGACCCGGATTTGCGGAACCCCTCGACGATCTGGAGGCGCTTGCTCAGCTTCTTCTTCGTCTGCTTCGAGCTCGTCTTCTCCATCCGCAGGCGCAGGTCGAGGGAGAGGGCGTCGAGGTCCTCGCTCCTGAGGAGTTCGCGGATCGCCTCGGCGCCCATCCCCGCCTTGAATCGGCGGCCGAACTCCTTCAGCGCCTTCTGGTACTCCTCTTCGCTGAGAAGCTTCTTCTTCGGAAGGTCGGTGTCGCCGGGACTGGTGACGATGTAGTCCTCGTAGTAGAGGACGCGCTCCAGCTCCGAGGAGGAGAGGTCGAGGATGTTGCCGATGCGGCTCGGCTGCGTCTTGAAGAACCAGATATGCGAGACGGGGACGGCCAGGTCGATGTGCCCCATCCGCTCCCGGCGCACCTTGGACTGCGTGACCTCGACCCCGCAGCGGTCGCAGACGATCCCCTTGTGCTTGATGCGCTTGTACTTGCCGCAGGAGCACTCCCAGTCGCGGGTGGGGCCGAAGATGCGCTCGCAGAAGAGGCCGCCCTTCTCCGGCTTGAAGGTCCGGTAGTTGATCGTCTCGGGGTTCTTGACCTCCCCCTTGGACCAGGAGCGGATCACCTCCGGGGAGGCGATGCGGATCGTCACCCGGTCGAAGGTGTGCTCGCTGCTCTCAAGCCCCAAAAACGCCTTTGCCGTTCTCTGGTCGGTCAAATTGGCATCCCCCCACCTTAGAATCCCAAATCCAATCCCGGCGCCGCAATCCCAGGCCCGAACCCAGATCCCCGGATCCCGGATCTGGAGTCCCGGTTTTCAGCCCCCCGCTCCACGGCTTCCGTCACGCCTTCTTCTCCGTCCTCACGTCGAGGCACAGGCTCTGCATCTCCTTGATGAGCACGTTGAACGACTCGGGCGTGCCCGCCTCGAGCGAGTTCTGCCCCTTCACGATCGACTCGTAGATCTTCGTCCGGCCGACCACGTCGTCGCTCTTGACGGTGAGGAGCTCCTGGAGGGCGTAGGCGGCGCCGTACGCCTCAAGCGCCCAGACCTCCATCTCGCCGAAACGCTGCCCTCCGAACTGCGCCTTGCCGCCGAGCGGCTGCTGCGTCACGAGCGAGTAGGGGCCGGTTGCGCGCGCGTGGATCTTGTCGGAGACAAGGTGGGAGAGCTTCATCATGTACAGGTACCCGACGGTCACCTCCTGCTCGAACCGGTCGCCGGTCCTGCCGTCGGAGAGCACCACCTTGCCGCTCGCCGGGAGCCCCGCCTGCTTCATCAGCTCCTTGATCTGCAGTTCGGTGATCCCGTTGAAGACCGGGGTGGTGACCTTGATCCCCAGCATCTTCGCCGCCCACCCGAGGTGGGTTTCCAGGAGCTGCCCCACGTTCATCCGGGAGGGCACCCCGAGGGGATTGAGCACCATGTCGACCGGCGTGCCGTCGGGGAGGAACGGCATATCCTCCTCGGGGAGGATCTTGGCGATGACGCCCTTGTTGCCGTGGCGCCCGGCCATCTTGTCCCCGACCTGGAGCTTGCGCTTGGACGCGACGTAGACCTTCACCTGCTTGATGAGGCCCGGGTCGAGTTCGTCGCCGCGCTTGAACTTGTCGATCTCGCGGCTCTCGGCCATCTCGGCCTCCTCGAGGGCGTGCATGAACTCGAGCAGGATCCGTTTGAGCTCGATCCCGGAGACGAAGGCGTCGTCCCCGCCCCCCTTGCCGTCCCGCTCCTCCTCGTCGTCCTCGATCTCGATATCGGAGAAGTCCACCTCCTGCAGCCGCTGCAGGTGGGGCTTCTTGATCTCGACGCCGGCGGGAATGATGACCTCCCCGGTCTGGATGTTGATGACCTGCCCGCGGGTCTGCTTGCCCTTCACGAGCTCCGCGAGCTTGGCGTCCCGCTCCTCCTTGATCTTGGCGATGCGTTTGCGGGACGCGTCGGTGATCTCCTTGATCCGGCGCCGCTCCTCGTGCCGCTCCTCGTCGGTCTGGGCGGCGTCCTTGCGGGAGAAGACCTTCACGTCCATCACGATCCCCTCGGTCCCGGACGGAACGGTCAGCGACGCGTCGCGCACGTCCGCGGCCTTCTCGCCGAAGATGGCCCTGAGCAGGCGCTCCTCCGGGGAGAGCTCGGTCTCGCTCTTGGGGGTGATCTTGCCGACCAGGATGTCGCCGGCCTTCACCTCGGCCCCGAGGCGGACGATCCCGTCCTCCCCGAGGTCCTTCAGCGCCTCCTCCCCCACGTTCGGGATGTCGCGGGTGATCTCTTCGCGCCCGAGCTTGGTGTCGCGCGCGCCGATCTCGAACTCCTCGATATGGATCGAGGTGTACGCATCCTCCATGACGAGCCGCTCGCTGATGAGGATGGCGTCCTCGAAGTTGTAGCCCCCCCACGGCATGAAGGCGACCAGGATGTTGCGCCCGAGCGCGAGTTCGCCGTCCTTCGTCGCGGGCCCGTCGGCGAGCACGTCGCCTTTCCGGATCCTGTCGCCCATCCGCACGACCGGGCGCTGGTTGATGCAGGTCCCCGCGTTCGAGCGGAAGTTCTTGATCAGCCGGTAGGTCCGGCACGCGTCCCGCTCGCGGTCGTCGCGGACGACGATCTTGGCGCCGTCCGCGTAGACGACCTCGCCGGGCCCCTGCGCGAGCGTCATCACGCCGGTGTCGCGCGCGACCTGCGTCTCGAGGCCGGTCACGACGATCGGGGCCTCGGTGGTGAGGAGCGGGACCGCCTGGCGCTGCATGTTCGAACCCATCAGGGCCCGGTTGGCGTCGTTGTGCTCGAGGAACGGGATCAGCCCCGCCGCCACGCTCACGAGCTGCTTGGGCGAGACGTCGATGAACTCGACCTTCCCGGGGGCGACATGGACGAACTCGCCGCGCTCCCTGGCCGAGACCAGCTCCTCGATCAGGCGGTTACGCTCGTCCACCTTCGCGTTCGCCTGGGCGATGACGTGCGTCTCCTCCTCGTCGGCGGTGAGCCAGACGGGCCCCCTGGCCATGTCGACACAGACCTTCCCGTCGCGCACCTCCCAGTACGGAGACTCGAGGAAGCCGTAGCTGTTCACGCGGGCGAAGGTGCTGAGCGAGGAGATGAGGCCGATGTTGGGCCCCTCCGGCGTCTCGATCGGGCAGATGCGCCCGTAGTGGCTCGTGTGGACGTCGCGGACCTCGAAGCCGGCGCGGTCGCGGCTCAGACCGCCCGGGCCCAGCGCCGAGAGCCGCCGCTTGTGCGTGATCTCGGCGAGCGGGTTCGTCTGGTCCATGAACTGGGAAAGCTGGCTGCGGCCGAAGAAGTCGCGGATCACGCTGGTGAACGCCTTGGGGTTGATGAGCCGGTGCGGGGTGACCGTCTCGGCGCTCATGTCGTAGACGTTCATCCGCTCCTTGGTGAGGCGCTCCATCCTGGCGAGGCCGATGCGGCACTGGTTCTGGAGGAGCTCGCCCACCGAGCGGACCCGGCGGTTGCCGAGGTGATCGATGTCGTCGAGCCGGCCGACCTCGCCGTGGCGCAGGCCGAGGAGATAGCGGCACGCCGCGGCGACGTCCTCCTTGCGGAGGATCCCGACGCGGTCGTTCACCTCCATCCCGAGCTTCTTGTTCAGCTTGAACCGGCCGACCCGGCCGAGGTCGTAGTGGCGCGGGTCGAAGAAGATCCGCTTGAGCATCGTCCGGGCGCTCGAGATATTCGCCGGGTCCCCGGGACGGAGGCGCTTGTAGATCTCCTTCAGCGCCTCGTCCTGCGAGTCGATCTGGCGCTGCCGGTCCCTCTCCAGCATCTGGAGCATGCCGCCGATCCCCATCTCCGACGCCGCCACCGCGACGCGCTTCACCCCCGCCTTCAGCAGCGACGCCTGCACGGACTTGGAGAGCTTCCCGCCGGGGACGGCGAGGGCGGCCTGCGTGGAGGGGTCGACGATCCGCTGGATGATCGTGCGCTCCGCGAGCGTTTTCTCGTCGGCCTCCGCCAAGGAGACCTCCTCCCTGCCGCAGATCGACTCGAGGATCGCCTCGTCGGTAACGTAGCCCGCCGCGCGGAGAAAGGTCGTGGCCTGGATCTTGCGCCTGCGCCGCCGCCGGTCGATGTAGAGGCTGATCGTGTCGTTGGCGTCGAGTTCGCCCTCGAGCCACGAGCCGCGGTACGGGATGATCCTGAACCAGTAGCTCGGCACCGCCTTCGGGCTCGACGGCTTCTCGAAACAGACCCCCGGCGAGCGGTGGAGCTGGCTGACGATGACGCGTTCGGCGCCGTTGATGATGAACGTCCCCTGCTCGGTCATCAGCGGGATGCTGCCGAAGTAGACCGTCTCCTCCTTGATGTTGCCGCTCTCGCAGAGGCGGAGGGTGACCCGGAGGGGCGCCGAGTAGGTGAGGCCGCGCCTGCGGCACTCGATCAGGTCGTACTTCGGACGGCCGAGATCGTAGCCCACGTATTCGAGGGAACAGGTCTCGTCGTAGCTCTTGATCGGGAAGACCTCCCTGAAGACCTCCTGAAGCCCCTTGAGTTTCCGCCGGGTGGGGAGCACGTCGGGCTGCAGGAACTCCTCATAGGACTGCGTCTGGATCTCGACGAGGTTGGGCATCGGGATCAACTCCCTCAGCCTCGAGTAATCGCGCACCGTCTTCTTCGCTGACATGGAACCCCTCTTCTACGCGCTGAACATCCCGCGCCGCGGCGCCTGCCGTGCCCGGCGCGCCGCCCCCCCCGCGTTCGACACAGGCGCTACTTGATCTCCACCGTGCCGCCGGCCGCGACGATCTTCTTCTTGATCTCCTCGGCCTCTTCCTTGGTGACGTTCTCCTTCACCGGTTTCGGGGCGCCCTCGACGAGGTCCTTGGCCTCCTTCAGGCCCAGGCTCGTGATCGCGCGCACCTCCTTGATCACCTGGATCTTCTTGTCTCCGGCGCCGGTCAGCACCACGGTGAAGGCGGTCTTCTCCTCCTTGGCCTCCGCGGGGGCCGCGGCGGCCGCGGCGACCGCGACGGGCGCGGCGGCGCTGACCCCGAACTCCGCCTCCATCGACTTCACCCACTCGGAGAGCTCGAGAACGGTGAGCCCCTTCACCATCTCCAAACCGAGCGCCTTGCGCTCCTCGGGCTTCAGCCCGTTGATCTGTTTGAGGATGGCCGCGAGTTCCCCCGACATCGCGGGGGCCGCCTCCGCCTTCGCCTCGTTCTTTTCCGCCTTGATTGTCTGCTCGGTCATCGCTTCCTCCTCCTCCGCCAACGGCCGCTTCTCACGCCGCCTGCTGTGGGTTGATTAGTGTGCCGCCCGTTTCCGGGCGACCTGGTCCAGTACGGACACGAACTGCCTGAGGATCCCCGAGAGCCCGCACACGAAGCCGGTGATCGGGGCCCGGACGCTCCCCAAGAACATCGCCATGAGCACCGGGCGCGCGGGCAGCGAGGCGAGCGCGCCCACCTCCGCCTCGGTGAGCAGCGCCCCGTCGAGGAACCCCGCCTTGACCCTCGGGCCCTGGTTCTTCTTCGCGAACTCGACGATGATCTTCGAGAAGGCGGCGCTGTTGCCGGCGGTGACCGCGAGGGCGGTCGGCCCCTCAAGCGCCCCCGCGAGCGGCGCCGCCCGCTCCTCGCCGAGGGCCCGCTTCAGGAGCCGGTTCTTGACCACCATGTACCGCGCGCCCCCCCGCTGCAGGAGGCCGCGCAGCTCGGTCATCGAGCTCGAAGAGAGGCCGGTGTGGTCCGTGACGATGAGCATCGCCCCTCCCTCGAGGAGCGCCTGCACAGATGCGACGATGCTTTTCTTCTCCGCGCGCATGGATAAAACCGTTTCTCGTTTCTCGTTTCCCGTTTCCCGTTTCCCGGGCCTTTTCGCGGCGCCGCACGCCGGCGCTACACGGTCGCGAACTCCTTCATCTCCACGGGGATCCCCGGCCCCATCGTGCTGGAGAGCACGCACCGTTTCAGGAAGACCCCCTTCACCGACGCGGGTTTGGCCTTGAGGAGCCCCTCGATGACGGTCCGGGCATTCTCCTCCAGGGCGCGAACGGCGAACGACCGCTTCCCGATCGGCACCTGCACGTTTCCGCCCTTGTCGGTCCTGAACTCTATCCTTCCGGCCTTCAGCTCCCTGACCGCCTTGCCGATCTCCCGGGTGACCGTGCCGGTCTTGGGGCTGGGCATCAGGCCTCGCGGGCCGAGGACCTTGCCGAGACGCCCGACCTCCTTCATCAGATCGGGGCTCGTCACGGCCATGTCGAACTCCGCCCACCCCCCGCTCACCTTCTTGATCAGCTCCTCGAAGCCGACGACATCGGCGCCGGCCTCCTTCGCCTCGTCGGCCTGCGCCCCCTTGGCGAAGACGACGATGCGCACCTTCTTGCCGGTCCCGTGCGGGAGCGCGACCGTCCCGCGGACGAGCTGGTCTGTCTGCTTCGGGTCGATCCCGAGGCAGAGGGCCATCTCGACCGTCTCGTCGAACTTCGCCGCGGGCAGCTCCCCGAGCAGTTTCACCGCGTCGGCGAGCGGATACCGTGTGCCCGCCGCGATCTTCTCCGCTCCCTGCCTGTAGCGCTTGCTCTTCTTCTTCACCGTGGCTCCTCGCGTCAGGGGATCAGCCCTCGACGACCTCCAAACCCATGCTGCGCGCGGTCCCCTCGATGATCCTCGCCGCCGCCTCCTCGCTCGCCGAGGTGAGATCCGCCGCCTTCTGTCGGGCGATCTCCCGCACCTGGCTCTTCGTCACCGTGCCGACCTTGTCCTTGCCCGCCGTCCCCGAGCCCACCGCGATATTGGCGGCCTTCTTCAAGAGCACCGCCGCGGGAGGCGACTTCAAGACGAAGGTGAACGAGCGGTCCTTGTAAACCGTGATGAGCACCGGGATCACCAGGCCGCCCTTGTCCTTGGTGGCGGCGTTGAACTGCTTGCAGAACTCCATGATGTTCACGCCGTGCTGCCCGAGGGCGGGCCCCACCGGCGGCGCGGGGTTCGCCTGTCCGGCCGGAATCTGCAGCTTGATGAGCGCTCCCACTTCCTTGGCCATGTCTTCCTCTTCTTCAGCCGCACGCTCTACGCGTACGGATTAGCGCGTATGGCGTACGGCTATTCCTTCTCCACCTGCCAGTACTCCAGCTCCACCGGCGTGGACCTGCCGAAGATCGTCACGAGCACCTTCAGCTTCCCGCGGTCCGGGTTCACCTCGTCGACGGTGCCGTTGAAGTTGATGAACGGCCCGTCGGTCACCTTCACCGTCTCCCCGAGCTCGAACAGCGTCTTGGGCTTCACCTTCTCGCGCTTGAGCTCGATCTGCGACAGCACATCCTGCACCTCGTGCTCCTGGAGGGGGATCGGAGACCCCGAGCCGATGAAGCCGATCACGCCGGGCGTCTGCCGGACGAGGTAGTAGGTCTCGTCGGTCCGCACCATCTCGACCATCAGGTAGCCGGGGAAGAACTTCCGCGCGCTGATGGTCTTCTTGCCGGCCTTGACCTCGGCGACCTTTTCCGAGGGGATCAGCACCCGGCTGATGAGCCCCTCCATCTCGTGGCTCTTCACCCGGCTTTCGAGCATCTCCTTGACCTTGTACTCCTGGCCCGCGAGGGTGTGCACGACGTACCACCTCCGGTCCTGCGCGCCCTCGTCTTTCGGCTCGACACCCTGTCCGTTGTCAGTCACCTGTCTCACTCCCGCGTCCGCCGGGCGCCCCCGCCGGGGTCACCCGATCAGCAGCCCCATCAGACCGGAAAGGACCGTATCCACGAGGCCGATGTACGCGGCCAGCGCGACCGTGGACACGATCACCATCGTCGTGGAGTCGATCAGCTCCCGATACCGCTCGGCGGGCTTGAGGTCCTTGCCCCTCTTGATCGGCCACGAGACCTTGCCCATCTCCGCCGCGACCTCGACGAGGAACGCCTTCGCCTTCTGCAGCATGCCCATCCCCCCGCGCCTTTCGGCAAGGAATGCGATCGATGAACCCCGAGCAGCCGCGCGCGGAACGCTCCGCGGGGCCGTGCAATGGCAGGCGGGACAGGAATCGAACCTGCAGCCGCCGGTTTTGGAGACCGGTGCTCTACCTAGTTGAGCTACCCGCCTTCACGATGTGCCGGGCGCACGGGTGTCGCCTTGTCCGTCCGCCCGCGAAAGGGGCGTTACTTCGTCTCCTTGTGCAGCGTATGCTTCCGGTCGAACCTGCAATATTTCTTCAGCTCGATGCGCGCAGGGTGCTTCTTCTTGTCCTTCGTGGAGGTGTAGTTCCTCTGTTTGCACTCCTGACAGGCGAGCGTGATGATCTCTCTCATGGTGTGTCCTATCGGGCCTATCGCCCGAGATCCGCCTTATTTGATGATCTCGCTGACCCTTCCCGCGCCCACCGTCCGGCCGCCCTCGCGCACCGCGAACCGCAGCCCCTTCTCCATCGCGATCGGCGTGATCAGCTCGCACTCCACCG
>JAAYCL010000008.1 GCA_012729785.1 Chlamydiota bacterium
CATAACCAGCATGCCCTTCCAGGTCACTTTGCCCCCCTTCCCCGTCACGGAAAGCGGGCAGTTTACCAACTCCCGAATAGGACATTTTAACTTTGCACGAATAGGACATTATCGTATTGCGATTACATCCCCGAGAGGCCGCCTGAGGGGCCGCCGCCCGGCGCGCATGCCCCCCTCATGCGCAACGCCCCCGGTACCGTGCGTGGACCGCGCAGGCGCCCTCGCCGGAGACCATGCAGGGGCCCACGGGGCTCGACGGCGTGCAGCGCCCCCCGAACAGGAGGCACTCCTCCGGCTCCTTCGCCCCCGCCAGCACGTCGCCGCATGCGCACCCGGCGGGCTCGGGGACGTCGGGGATTTCCCCCTCGAGCAACGCCTCCGCGTCGAACGCCGCGTACTCGTCCCGGAGGCCGAGCCCGCTCGACCGGATGGCGCCGAGCCCGCGCCAGATCGAATCCCGCGGGACGAACACCTCCCGGATCGCCGCCACGGCCGCCTCGTTCCCGCGCGCGGAAACGAACCGCGAATAGCCGTTGCGGATCTCCGCCTTCCTCCCGGCGATCATCTCCAGGAGCATGAGGATCCCCCGGAGCAGATCCGCCGCCTCGAAACCGGTGACGACGCCCGGCACACCGTGCCGCTCGGCCAGGAAGCGGAAGGCGTCGGCGCCGAGCACCGCGCTCACGTGCCCGGGAAGGATGAGCCCGTCCAGGCGGGCCCCCGGACGGCCGAGGATGGCGTCAAGCGCGGGGGGGAGCAGTTTGAACGCCGGGAGGAGGAACAGGTTCCTCGCCCCCCGCGCCCGCGCCCTCCGCACGACGGAGGCGAAGAGGGGGATCGTGGTCTCGAATCCGACCCCGAAGATCACCGTCTTCAGGGCCGGCTCGCCTGCGGCGTATTCGAGCGCGTCGAGCGGGCTGTACATCGACCGCACCCGGGCGCCGCGGAAAGCCCGTGCGTCCTCCAGGGAACCGTCGAGGCCGGAGACCCGGAGCATGTCGTTGAAGCAGAAGAGGACGATCCCCGGCGTGCACGCCAGGCGGACCGCCTTCTCGACCTCGCGTCCCGGCGTGACGCAGACCGGGCAACCCGGGCCCGAGACGATGCGGAGGGACGGGGGCAGGGCGCCGCGCACCCCCGTGGCGAAGAGGGCGGCCGTGTGCGTGCCGCACACCTCCATCAGGGAGGCCGGCGCGGCGCGCGCGCGCAGCCGGTCGAGCAGCGCGCGGGCGGCCGCGCCGCCCCGGAGGCGCTCAAAAAGTTCCGGCAAGCTCCCTGAGGAGTTCGACGGTGGCATGCGCCTCTTCCCTGTCGAGTTTCTGGATGGCGAACCCCGCGTGGACGAGCAGGTAGTCGCCCGGGCGCGCGTCCTGGACGAGGTCGAGCGCCACGCGCCTCCTCGCGCCCATGAAGTCCACGACTGCAAACCCGTCGCCGCGCGCCTCCACGATCAGTCCCGGCACCGCCACGCACATCGGTCCGTCCCCCCCTCCGGCTCGTTGCCGCGATCCGCGCGGAGCGCGACCCACAGCTGGCCGACGCAGATCCCGAAATCGTTCAGCGGGACCGCGGGGCTCTCGAGCGTCTCGAAGCCCGCCTCCCGGAGCATCCCCGAGGCCCCGTCCGCGAGCAGCCGGTTTTGAAACACCCCCCCGCACAGCGCCACCGCACGGCAGCCGCGTGAGCGCCTGATTTCCCGCGCCGCGCGCAGGATGAGCGCCGCGAGCCCGTTGTGGAATCTTTTGGCGGCGACCTCGGTCGAAACGCCGCGGCGCAGATCCGCCATCAGGGCCGCCACGAAATCCTCGCAGCGGGCCTCGAACCCGTCCCCCTTCGCGAGAAGGGGGAACGGGTACGCCTCCCGGTCGTCGGAGAGGGATGCCCGCCGCTCCAGCTCGATCGCGGCCTCCGCCTCCCGCTGCGTCGCGGGGGCGATCCCGAGGATCGCGGCCACCGCGTCGAAGAGCCGGCCGCAGCTCGAGGTGCGGGGGGCCAGGACCGCCCTCTCCAGCATCGCCTCGAGCGGCCTCCGCGCGGCCGCCGAACGGTCCCTGAACAGCACCGGGGCGTCGAACGCCGCCGTCCCCATCGCGGCGTGGAGCAGGGAGAGGCCCATCCTCCACGGCTCGCGCGCCGCCGCGTCCCCGCCCGGCATCCCGAGGTAGGCGAGGTGCCCGCAGCGCTTCCAGTCGCGCGGGGAGACCGCCAGGAACTCCCCCCCCCAGACCGCCCCGTCCGTGCCGAGGCCGGCGCCGTCGAAGACGACGCCGATAACCTCCTCGGCGCAGGAATGCTGCGCGAGCACCGCCGCGACATGCGCGTGATGGTGCTGGACGGCGAGACGGGGGGATGCGGGGAAGAGCGCCGCCGCGGCCCGCGAGAAATAGTGCGGATGGAGATCGTGGGCGACGAGCCCCGGTTCGACCTCTTCCTCCTCGACCATCCCCCGCGCCGCGGCCAGGAACCGGGCGAGGTTGTCGGTCTCCGCGAGGTCGCCGTGCCCCCCCGACAGGCGCAGGCGCCCGCCGGAGAGCAGCCCGCAGCACCCTTTCGAATCCGCGCCGCAGGCGAAGATGCGCCGCGGCGGGGACCGCAGCCCCTCCAACGCCTCGGAAACGATCCTCACCGGCCTGCCCCCGCCCTCACCGTCCATAATGGTAGCATCGGCGCCGCGTGAAGTACACACGCACGCGGGAGGAGGACGAGACGCCGGCCGGGAGTGACAAGGCGCCGGACGGCCCCGGCGGAATTGCTTTGACAACGCCTGGCGCATCCCGTATCGTGGAATCCGTCCCGGTCCAAGGAGAATACGCCCATGATCCTCCGTATCGCCCTCCCCGTCGTCGCCGCCGTTGCCGTGCACCAGCCGCTGCAGGGGCTCGATCCGCTCTTTCCCGGCAACGCCCCGGCCCCCGCGTCCGCGGTCTCTCCATCCGGCGCCACGCCCTCCTCTTCTCCTGCGGCGCCGTCCGAGTCCGGCGCCGACGCCGCACGAGCGGCCGTCGCGGAGGGGGAGCGGCTCCTCGCGGAGGGCGATTTCGACGGGGCGCTGAAGGCCTTCACGAAGGCCGCCGCGCTCGATCCGAAGAACGCCGACGCCTACAACGGGGCCGGCAACTGCTACTACGCGCAGGAGAAGATCGATCTCGCCATCGAGGCGTTCAAGAGGGCGGTCGCGCACGACCCCGGGATGAGCTCGGCCTACTTCAACCTCGGGCACTGCCACGCGGTGAAGCAGCAGTGGGAGCTGGCCATCATCCATTACGGGAAGGCGGTCAAGGACAACCCGAAAAACGCCAAGGCCCACTTCGAGCTCGCGAACGCCTACTTCATCACGAAAAACTACCCCAACGCCAAACTGCACTACGAGAAGGCGGCCGAGATCTTCGGGGAGAAGACCTCGCAGGGCGAGGACGCCCTCCGCAACGCCCTCAAGGTCGAACTGCTGATGAAGCGGATGGGCGGGTGACCGGCCCTTTGATGCTCCGGGGGCCGGGATCCGGGATTCAGGGGAGGCGCCGCGAAAGCCGGTGCGACGCCGCGCGTCTCTGCTTCATCCAGGATTCCGACTTCCGGCTCCTCTGTCCTCAGCGCCCCATCCCCTCCAGCCGCGTCAGCGCGCTCCTCGCGGCCCTGGGGTCCGGATCCGTCTCCACCGCCTTCTCGAGCGCGCGCCGGGCGAGGTCGTAGCGGCCGTTCATCATGTAGACCAGCCCCATCCCGCGGTAGGCCTCCCCGCAGCCGGGGGAGAGCGCCACCGCCTTCCGGTACTCGGCGAGCGCCATATTGAACCACTCCACGTACCGGTACGTCGCCCCGATGCCGTAGTACGCGTCCCCGAGCATCAGACGCGCCTCGACGCACCCGGGGTCCGCCTCCACCGCCTTCTGGAGGTGCTGTATCCTCGCGTGCGATCCGTCGGGCGACTGCCGGGCCCTCGCCAGCTCCTCGAACGCGGCGGGCGAGGATGTCGGGCACGCCGCGAGCCGTTCCATCTCGGCGTCGCTCGGCGGGACGCCGAGAAGGGCCGCGAGCCGGGCGGCCATCCGCGCCTCGAGCTCGCAGAGGCGGCCGAGGAGCCCTTCCACTCGGAACCTGCCGGGCGGGGCCGCGGTGGACGGCCGCCGCGCCTCCAGCGCCACGGAAACGGCGTCGCCGCTCCGCCTCACGGTGCCCGAGACGACGATGTCGGCCCCGATGCGGCGCGCGAGACGCGCCGTCTCCCTGTCGTCGAGCGCCTCCTCCCCCTTTGCGCGACGGCGCTCGTGCGACCGCACCTCGCCCGCGTCCAGAAACGCCAAGCCGCCGAACGAATCCAGCTTTCGCCCGAGCGAATCGGCCAGTTCGACGGCGAGCCATTCGTCGCGCGCCTGCCCGGACTCGAGACGGAACGCGAGGACCGCGACGCGGCACTGCTCCCCGGGCCCCGCCAAAGAGGCGTTGTGCGCCTTGAGCTCGATGAAGCGCAAAAGCGGAAGCTCTCCGCCTGGCGGGGCCGCGTTTGGCGCGGGCGCCGGGGTCGGTCGGAGGGAGAGGAATCTCAGGAGCGGGGCGTCCCGCTGCTGCGCCGGGACGGCGCACGAGAGGAGGAGCGCAGCTGCATAGGTTATCACGCTGGATCGCAAAGAGGCGGTCGCCGCATCGGACGCGCCCGCCGCGAACCCCCGCACGCGGGGGAACGCCCCGCGGCGCGCCCACCGGCTCCCCGCCGGCAGCGTCCCGGACAAGGGGAACGCGGCGTCAGATGGCGAAGAGGCGCTTGACGGCGCTGGAGGTGCCGGGCTTGTTCGCCTTGGCGTCGTTCAGGCGCTGGGTGAGATAACCGCCCGTCAGATAGTCGATGTTCGCCGTGACCTCCTGGAGCTGCAGCTCGAGGCGGAGCCGCTCCCGCAGCTCCTCGGCGGGGGAGAGCAGCAGGTCGATCTGGAGGTTGCGGCGCTGGAAGTAGAACTGCGTGACCTCCTCCAGCACGTCGTTGCGGAGCTCCACGAGGTCGCGCGCCTCGTCGCTGATCCGCACCTGGTCGGGGTTGTAGAGGAAGTCGCCGAGTTCCCATTCAAACTGGAAGCTGAGGTCGTTGGTGTACTTGCGCTTGTCCTGATCCTCGCTTGTGCTCTCGGTCCTGTGCTTGTATTTGTTGTCGGTGGAGCTTATCACCTTCTCGCCGATCGCGATGCCGGTCGCAGGCCCCTCGGAGGTGGAGTCGAACTGGACGGTGTCCCCGAGATCCTCCTGCCGCGTGATCTGCAACCCCTGTCCGTCCTTCTCGTCGATCTGCTTCTGGCGGTCGATGTCGTACTTGAGCCTGAACTTCGGCAGGAGCGCCCGGTACTTCGCCCCCTTGCGCCACCCCTCGATAAGGTCGGGGTGCACCTCGGCGAAGCGCATCGCCACCTCCTGGATCTCCTGCACCGACGGCTCGTGGGTGAACTGGCCGAGGACCGTCTGCACGTCGTCGATCGTCGGAATCGCGGGGCCGGGGGGCGCCTCGTCGCGGAAGGCGCGGGGCTCCTCGAGCGACACGACCGCCACCTGCTCCTCGTCCGGGGCGGTCTGGGCCGGGACGGTCTGCGCGGGGACGATCTCCTCGGCGGGCTTCTCCTCCTTCTCCGCAACGGGGCCCGGCGCCTCGGTTTTCGCCGACTCCGTGGCGGCCGGCTCCGTGGCGGCCGGCGCGGCGGACGCATCGGCGGAGGCGACGGCGGTGCGGTAGAGGCCGCCGGACGACGCCGCCCATATCGTACCGCTGTCGAGCGGGTCGAAGGCGATGGCCATCGCGTTGGCGAGACTGGTCCCCCTGGAGAGCTCCTGCCACTTCGCCCCGCCGTCGCTCGAACCGTAGATCCCCGTGGAGGACGCCGCGTAGACCGCGTTGGAATCCGAGGGGGAGACGGCGACGCGGCGCACCCTCTTCTGTCCGAAGGCGTCCGCGCCGATCTCCTTCCAGTTCGCGCCGCCGTCCGTGCTCTTGAATACCCCGGCCGAGGTCCCGAGGTAGACCACGTCGGGGTTCACCGGGTCGACCGCGATGCTCTCGGCGATCCTGGGCTGGGAGGCGACCTTCTCCCACGCCGCCCCGCCGTTTTTCGTCTTGTAGACGGCGTCGGGGGTCCCCGCGTAGAGGATGTTGGAATCGAACGGATGGACCGCCACCGCCGAGACGATCCCGCCGCCGCCGGGGAGCTCCATCCCGCTCCAGGTCGTGCCGCCGTCGCCGGACTTCAACAGCGCCCGGTCGAGCGTCGCCGCGTAGACCAGGTCGGGGTTCGAGAGGTCGATGGCGAGCCCCAGCACGGTGACCTCCGCGTCCTTCATCGCGCCGTTCGCCTTCGCCCAGCTCTTCCCCCCGTCGAGGGAGGTGTAGATCCCGTCCACGCTCCCGGCGAAGATCTTGCGCTGGTTCGACGGGTCGATGGCGAGCGCGGTGACGCCGCCTATACGGCCGGAATCGCCCGAGGCCTGGAGCCCTTCGAGGAGCGCCTTCCGGGACGGGTCGAGCCCGGCGGGGATCTCGCGGCGGGCGCCGGAGAGATCGAGGCAGTTGACCCAGACCTTCCCCCCGTCGGCGCTCGTGAAGACGCCCTTCGTGGAGCCGATGAAGACGCGCCGCGAATCCATCGGGTCGACCGCGACCGCGCGGAGCCCCTTCTCCTCGGTGCCCGCGGAGAGGTTCGCCCACTCGCTCCCGTACGCCGCGACGCGAAGCGCCGCGCCGGCGAGGCAGACGGTTACGGCAAGCGCGGCCGCGAGGTGACGCGGTGCCAACGGAACGCCCCGGCGACGCAATGCGATCTTCATCCTGGATACCCCTCCTTTGAGCCCAGGTTCGATGCAGGGCCGGCGCCCGGACGCCCTCCGCACGGCGGTTCCCGCGCGCACAGTACAGGTTACGATATGCTAACACCCCGTTCGAAGAACTGTCAAGCCGCCAGTGCGATTTTTTTCGCCGCGTGGTACGACCGGCCTGTGCGCAGTCTCTCAGATCCGCCTCTGGAACGTGTCACCTGATTGTAAAAACAATGTCGCCGCCTTCCCGGATCCCGTGCAAGCCCGAATGCCCTTTCGCTCCCCCGCCCCGCTCTGGCATAATGAGGCGCCGTCATGAACCCTCGTGCGCGTCTCGTCGTTCTCGTTCCCTGCCTCGCCCTCCTCGCGGCGCTCGCCTTCGGCCGCGCGCTGGAGGCCCCGTTCTTCTGGGACGACGACGCACTCATCGTCACGAACCCGTGGCTGGGGACCCCGGGAGGGGTGCCGCGCTTCTTCCTCCCGGCGTTCTGGCGGGGCATCTCGTTCGCCGAGGACTACCGCCCCGTCGAGATGCTCTCCTACAGCCTCGACCACGCCTTCTGGCGCACCAGGCCGGCCGGCTTCCACCTCACCAACCTCCTGGTGCACGTCTTCAACTGCGCCGCCCTTGTAACCCTCGCCTGGCTCCTCTTCGAGAACGCCCACGCGGCGGCCCTCGCGGGCCTCCTCTTCGCCGTGCACCCGATGCACAGCGAACCGGTGGTGTGGATCCAGAACCGTTCCGAACTCCTCGCCGCAGCCTTCTCGCTGGCCTGCATGTGCGCCTTCCTGCGCTGGGCGCGCGACACGCGGGGCGGGGCGGGACTCTACGCATGCGCGCTCGCCGCCTTCGCGCTCGCCCTCCTGTCGAAGGAGAACGCGGCGATCCTGCCGCTCCTCCTCGCCTCCCTGCTTGCCGTCGCCGTCCCCGCGCGGCGGGGCGCCTGGCGCGGTCTCGCGCCGTTTCTCGCGCTCGCCGTCCTGTTCGCGGCCGTCAAGCTCGGCCTCCTCTCCCACAGCCGCCCCTCCCCCGCCACCGCCCTCCTCGCGGGGGCGTACCCGCGCCTGACCGTGGTGGCCACGACGCTCGCCCTCTACCTCGGGATGCTCCTCTTCCCCGCCCGCTTCTGTCTCGACCGCCTCCTCAAGGTGCCGGTCCTCCCCCCCGAGGCGGCGCCGCTCCTGGCGCTCGCGGCGATCTCCCTCGTCTTCGCCGCCGCCTTCCGCGGCCTCGTCCGCCGGAGACCGTGGGGCGTTGCCCTCGCCCTCACCCTGCTGCCGCTCCTGCCGGCGTCCAATATCGTCTTCCTCTCCGGGCGCCCGCTCTCCGAGGGGCGGCTGTATCTCGCCTCCGCGGGCTTCTGTCTCGGGGCCGCTCTCTTCATCGACCGGGCGGCGCGACGCCCGGCCGCGCGCCGTCTCGCCGCGGCGCTCGCCGCCTCCCTCGCGGCGGCATGGTTCGTCGCCTCCGCCGCGCGGACCGGCTACTGGCTCGACGAGCGGGTGCTCTGGGAGCGGACGCTCGAGGCGTCGCCGTTCAGTTGGCGGACGAAGCTGTTCCTCTCCCGGATCTACTCCCGCGAGGGCCGCCCCGACGAGGCGATCGGCCTCATCAAGGGGATCCTGCGCTACTCGGAGCCCAGGCCTTCGATGGCGTTCGTCGATCTCGGGCGGGCCTACGGCGCGCTGGGGTGGAGCGCGCGGGCGCGCGCCGCGTTCGAGCGGGCGGCTGCCGCCGGCCCCGACAACCCGGTCGCGCGGCTATGCCTCGGTGAGGCGTACCGCCTCGAGGGGAGGTTCGACGAGGCGCTCCGGGAGTTCGAGGCGGTCGGGCGTCTGCGTCCCGACAGCGGCAAAGGGCTTCTCCTCGCCGCAGGGGTGTTCAGCGCCCGGGGCGATCATGCGGCGGCTCTCGACGCGCTCCGGCGGGTCATCGCTCGGCATCCGGGCAGCGTCGAGGCGCTCGCGGCCGCCGCCGCGGCGCACGCGGCGCGCGGCGAGGACGCCGAGGCCGAGCGGCTCTTCACCGAGGCCCGTTCCCTCGACCCGTCCTCTCCGGCGCTCCTCAACAACCTCGGCCTCTTCCTCGAGCGACGGGGGCGCCTCGAGGAGGCCCTCGCCATCTACAGGGAGGCCGCTGAAGCGGGCCCGGACCGCTGGGCCCCGCGCTACAACGCGGCGGTGATCCTCGAGGCGCAGGGGCGCCTCGCCGAGGCCGTGGTGGCCCTGATGCAGGCCGCGGCGCTTCGGCCCGGACACGCCGGCCTCCGGAAGGAGGTCGGCCGGCTGCTCGATCTGACGGGAAATACCCGGCTCGACCCGGGCGCGTGGGAGCGGATCGCAAACGCGCACGCGGCGCTGCTTCAGGCGCAGGGGATCTACTGCGCGCGCACCGGGGAGACGAAGGAGGCGATCGGATGCTTCGAGGCGCTCATCGCGCTCGACCCGCGAAACGGCGAGGCGCGGGCCAATCTCGCGCGCACGCTCGCCGAGCGCGGCGAGCACCGGCGGGCGCTGGAGGAGTACCGGGCCGCGGCGCGGCTCCTGCCGGATTCCGCGGCGATCCAGGCGGGGATGGGGGCGTGCTATGCCGAGATCGGGATGCGCGGGGAGGCGGAGGCGGCGTGGGCCCGGGCCCTGCGGCTCGATCCGCACGCCAGGGAGCCCCGGAGGAACCTGTCACGCCTCAGGCGCCTCCGCTGACGGGGGGGTCACTTGACGACATCGAGGAGCATCGACTCGATCTCCTTGATGAGATCCTCGTTCTTCTTGACCCGCGCCTGGACGTCCGTATCGATCTGGACGATCCTCACGATCCCCTGGGCGATCCCGCGCTGGAGTTGCAGCGCCTCGGCCTGCTGCTTCTGCATCTCCGGGATCTGACGGAGGATCTCCACCGTGAGCCGGTCCTTCTCGGCGCTGCAGGCATCGATCTTGGGCTGCGCCGCCCCCGCCGCGCGGAGCGCGTAGAGGGCCTCCGTGTAGTTCTTGAGGGCGCTGATCCTGTCGCCGGACACCTTCGCCTTCTCGGCCGCCGCCATCAGGGCGCCGGCGTCCGCCGCCTCCGCGGCGTGCACCCGCGCCGCGCAGAGGCAGAGCGCCGCTGCGATTGCCGCTCCCGCACCGCACACCTTCACCGCCGCCTCCTTCCCGTCTTTCGCGCCGCCGTTCATTCCTCCTCGAACCCGGGATCGTTCGGATCGTTCGGATCGTACCCGAGCTCGACCTCGTCGCCGTCGTCCCAGTTGTCGCCGTCCGTGTCGGGGTCGATCGGATCGGTGTCGTGGTCGTTGACCTCCTGGCCGTCGAGCAGTCCGTCGTTGTCCGAATCAGGGTCATTCAAGTCGGTGCCGAGCTCGAGCTCCTCGAGATCGAGCAGGCCGTCGTCGTCGGTATCGAGTTCCAACGCCTGTTCCTCGATCACGCCGGACAAGTCCGCGGACTCCGGGGCGAGGGCGTCCAGATCGTTCAGATCAACTTCGAGATCGAGCCCCTCCAGACCAGACAGGTCGTCGATGTCCAGGCCCAGCGTCTCGTCCCACTCTTCGCTCTCGAAGGGCCATGCCGCCAACTCCGAGGCGGAGGCGGACCGGCCGTCCTCGGCGCGCCGAATGTCTGCAAGCGTGACGGGAGCGTCCCTGTCCAATTCGAGGATCCTCCGCGCGTGCTCGATCCGGTTGAAGTCGCGCGCAGACCCCTCGATCTCCTTAAGCTTCTTCTTCTCCCACTCCATCTGCGTTGCCAGCGCGACCTTCCTCCCGTCCAGCTCGGCGAGATCCTCCGCAACCCCCCGCATCTCCACGATCATCATCTCGAACGATCCCAGGTCGGCGACGGGAGCCGTGCGCAACGAGCGCGTAACCTCGCCGAGTTGCGAAAGAACTATCTTCCGGTTCCAGTCGGGGAAGTCGCGGCTGATCTTCTGGAGCAGTCTCCTCGCCTCGTCCCATTTCGACGCCGCGAGCTCGGCGTTGCCCCGGTAGTCGGCCATCTTGGCCTCCCGGACAAGGCGGTACGCGTGGCGGTACCCCTGCTCCGGGCCAACGACCGCCCCGGCAGCCGAGGCGGCGAGCGCCAGCGCCGCGGCGGCGCAGATCCACATCTTCATCGGCGATCCCCTCCCTGGCCATGCCCGGTCAGACAATTCACGCGCCCAGGCGCGCCTTCGCCTCGGCGCGCCGGCGGCGGTGGAACGCGGCAGGCACCTTCTGGCCGAGCCGCGCATAGGCGCGGGCGAGCACCGCGTGGGCACGGAGGATATCCGCGCCGAAGCGCCGCGGGGCGTCGCGCAACACCCCCTCCGCGATCTCCACGGCCCTGCGGCAGTCCGGGTCGCGAAGGGAGAGCTCGGCGAGCGCGACCCGGGCGCGGGCGTTGCCGGGGTACAGATCGAGGATGCGCTCGAGTATCCCCCTCCCCTCGTCCAGCGCCCCGGTGCTGATCTTGAGCTCGGCGATCCGTATCAGTCCCCCGAAGACGTCGCGGGACTGCTGGAGCGCTCCCTGCATCTCCTTGTGGAGGCGCGCGCGGGCCGGCTCGCGGAGCGCCCGATAGGCGTGCGTGAGGATCCGGTGGCAGCGCACCTGTTCCCAGATGTAGTAGAACGGCGTCCGGGAGAGCGCCTGCTCGCCGAGGCGCGCCGCCTCATCCGGGCGGCCCTCCAGAAACTCGATCTCGGCGCGGCAGAGTGTCACCCGGGAGTTGCCGGGCCAGCGCCGGTCCATCTCCTCCAGGACGCGGCGCGCCTCGACGAGCCGGTTCTGCCGGATGCGCAGCTCCGCGATATGCACAAGGGCCTGAAAATCGTTCGGTTTTTCGCGCAGCAGCTCCGAGAACTCGTACTCCGCGAGCTCGTAGTTTTCGTTCTCCATGAGGGCGATCCCGAGCCAGGTCCGCGTCTCGCGGTCGCCCTTGTCCTCGGCGAGGGCGCTTCCGAACTGCTCGATGGCCCCCACGTAGCGCTTCTGCAGCAGGTAGAACTTGCCGAGCTCCCTCCCGAGGCGCGCGGTGAATCCGTACTCCCGTATCTCCCGCTTCAGGCAGGAGACGGCCCTGGAGAGGTCGCCGAGGCGCCAGTAGATGCCGGTCATCCGCTTCAGGCCCTTCCTCCTGAGCGGATTGTCCGGCGCCATCCCCTCGTAGAGGGCCAGCGCGCGGCGCGGCTGCCCCGAACGGAGGTAGAGCTTCTCGAGCTCCTTGTAGAACGGGTAGTCGGCGGGATAGCGACGCAGGAGCCCCCGGTAGGCGGCGACCGCGATGCGCACGTTGCCCGCTTCGGCACAGGCGGAGGCGAGGGCGTGCGCGGGGACCCGGATCTCCGCGGTCTTCTCCGAGAAGAGTCGATAGGCGCTGAGGGCGCCGTCGAAATCACCCCCCGCCACGCAACGCCGGATGAGGCGCGCGCAGGAGGATGCGGAGAGGGAGGCACGGCGGGGAGGCCGTGTGCGCCCCACCGGGGGGCGCCGTCGAGAAGCTTTCCTGTCGCTCATCCCGTTTTCCCCGCGCTCGACAAACGACGGAGCCGACCGGAGCGTGGAACGCGGCTGCGACGCAGAGAGATCCCCCCCGTGAGAACCCTTTCCCTAGCGCCAGGTCATCTCGGGCTGGGCCGCGGACGCCGCCGCGCGCGCCGCCTCGGCGGCCGCCTCGGCGGCGATGGCGCCGCCCACGCCGCGGGGGGCGCCGGCGTCTATCGCGCGGGTCCCGGAGGAAATCGCGGCGTCTGCGGCCGCGGACGCCTCGCCGGCGATGACGCCGCCCACGCCGCGGGAGGCGCCGGCGTCTATCGCGCGGGTCCCGGAAGAGATCGCGGCGTCCGCGGACAGGTACCGGCCCCCCGCGTCGGCGGTGTCAAGAACAGTGGCGGTCTCGTACTCGGAGGGCGGGTCCACCGGCTGGACGCCGTAGTCGAACATGCTCTCGAGCATCTGGAGGCTGAACTGCGGGATATCGTCGAAGATCCCGCCTTTGGCGAAGTTCCACTTCCCTCGCCTGTACAGGTACGGATCGTCGGCCCGATACCCTCTCCTGGTCCCGCACGACGCAAGCAGGCACACGAGAAGCATTCCCACCACCACCGCAGCAGTCGGTTTCACCAGCGCACCTCCATCGGATTGTCGCACGCCTTTCGATACAGTATAGCACCTCTCGGCCCCGTCAACACAGATTTTTCCCCGGGTGGGGATTGTCGGGTTTCTCGGAGGCGCAGGACGGACCGGAACAGCCGGGCGCGGCGGGGGGGGCGGACGCGAAACGATGGAGGCGCAACCATTTCTCCACGCGCTCGATGGACCAGGGGGGGGTGCTCGCGCCCGCCACGATACCGATTCGTTGGGCCTCGGCGAAATCCCTTGCGCAGAGATCCTTTTCAGACTCGGCGTGGATGACCTTCACCCCCGCGGCCCCGACGATCGTGGCGAGGCGCGCGGTGTTGGCGCTGTTTTTCCCCCCGACGACGATCACCGCGTCCGCCTGCCGGGCGATGTCGAGCGCCTCCGCCTGCCGCTCCTTGGTCGAGCGGCAGATCGTGTCGCAGACCACGCACTCCGCGGCGCACAGGCGAATGCGTTCCGCCAGTTCGCGGAACAGTTGCGCGTCCTGCGTGGTCTGGGCCACGACGCAGACCCTGGCGCCGGGCGGCAGTGTATCGACGTCTCTCTGCGAGCCGACAACGCGCCCGCCTCCTTCGCTGAAGCCGAGCAGCCCCTCGACCTCGGCATGCCCGCGGTCGCCGACGATGGCGATCTCGTACCCGTCCCTCGCGTACCGGCGCACGATCGCCTGGACCTTGGCGACATCCGGACAGGTCGCGTCGAAGAGCGGGAGACCGATCCGCTTCAGCTCCTCCCGGCGCCTCGGGGAGACGCCGTGCGCCCGGATGACGATGAGGCCGCTCCCCGGCGACTCGCCGTCCTTCAAGGCGCGGATCCGCTCGCGCGCGAGCGTCTCGACGATCCCGGGGTTGTGGATCAGCGGGCCGTCGGTGTAGATCGGTCCGCGGCCCTCCGCCGCGAGGCGCCGGACGAGATCGAGGGCGCGCTTCACCCCCATGCAGAACCCCGCGTTCCGTGCGACGCGTATCATACCCCCCCTCCCGTCCCGACGATTCCCGGGCTCCTGCGCGCCCGCCGCCGCTCCCGCATCACAGATCCGCCCGCTCCAGCCACCGCGTCGCCGCGCGAAGCGCGAGCGCCGCCACGGCCGCGCTCCCGGCCCCAAGGACTCCGACGCACCCCCAGAAACAGGAGGGGAACGCCGCCCCCGGGAGCGCGCCGCGCAGCCGCAGCAGAAGGGGGAGACCGAGAAGCGCGAGGGCGCACAGGAGGTAGCCGAGGTTGAGGATGAGCACGATCGCCCCGCCGAGTCCCGATACCGCCTCCGCGGGCGAGGCGGCCTTCAGGTTCGGGTACAGGGCGCCGAGCCCCACGGAGAGGCCCGAGATCGCGCACCCCATGGAAACGACCGCCGCGAGCGAGCCCGCGAGCAGCATCGGCGGGACGCCGAGCATCAGGCCCGAGAGCAGGGCCAGGAGGAGCGTGATCCCCGATATGAACGTCGCGCAGAGCAGGAACTTCTCCCCGAGGATCCGCCGTGCCCCGAGCGGACTCGTCCCCAGGAACCAGAAACGCGCGAGCTCGACGCTCATCAGAGGGAAGAAGAAGCGGCTGCTCAGCCCCGCGAGCGTGAAGCCGAGCGCGGAGAGGTTGAGGATGAAGAGGAGGTATCTCCAGAAGTCGCTCTCCAGGTCGTACGGCATCGCCCGCAGGTTGAGGAGATAGAGGCCGAGGAGGCCGAAGAAGAGGGCGAACTGTCCCCACTGGCCGAAGTCCCGCACGAAACTGAGCGCGTCCTTGAGTGCGAGGGCGACGGCGGGCGAACGCCGCTCCGTCCAGGAGCGCCCGCGCGCGCCGCGCGCCCGAAGCCGGGCGGGCGCGCTCGCCCGCCGGTCCCAGCCGGCCTGCAGCAGCCGCTCGGCGACGGACGGACCGACCGCCAGCAGGAACAGCACCGTGCTCACGAGCGCCCCCCAGAGGAGCCACGCGTCGCCGCGCGCGCCGCGCGCCGCCGCGAAGATCCCCTCCGCGGCCCAGCTGCTCGGGAGGGGGAACCACGACGCGAGCCGGCACTTCGAGACGACCTGGTCGACGAACCCCAGCGACCGCCCGGCCCCCGCCGGCCCGCCGTGGCGGCCGATGAGCAGCGCCGCCGCCGCCGCGGAGAGGAGCGCCGCCGCGCGGCGCAGGGCCGGCGGCAGCCCGCGCGGAAGGAACCTCCCCAGGAGGAGCGCCGCGAGGAGGCCGGCCGCGCCGGCGAGAACGACGAGCGGGATGAAGAAGATCCACGAGAAGGCGAAGCCCCGCAGACCCGTTTCGCTCAGGTGGAAGTACGCCAGCATGATGGGCGTCCCCGTCAAGAAGAACGCCCACGAGCCGAGGAAGATCGTCTCGACGATCCTGCACGCGGCGATCCCCGCCCGGCCGAGCGGCATCGAGAGGAGCAGCTCGTTCTCCTTCTTGACGAAGAGGAGCGGGTAGGCCAGGAGCGCGCAGCTCAGTGCGAGCATCGCGAATACGCCGAGCGAGAAAAGGTAGAGCAGCCGGTCCAGCAGGTACTCCCCGATCCCCGGGAAGCGCGCGACGAAGGAGAACCCCTCCCGGGAGATGAGGAAGGCGCCGCAGACCCACCCCGCGGCGAAGAGGCCCACGACGGCGACCTTGAGCGGCGGCTCCTTCCCGATCGAGCGGACCGTCGCCGCGAGGATCCGCCTCTTCGCGGAAAGGAGCGCCGCGGTTCCGTTCACGGTTCCGCCTCCTCCGCGGTGGCCGTCAGGAAGATCTCCTCGAGGCTGCCCGCGTTCCCGGCCTTCGCCTGAAGCTCGTCGAGCGTCCCCTCGACCGCCATCCTGCCGTGGTGCAGGATGCCGATCCTGTCGGCGAGCTCCTCGGCGGCGGGGAGCGTGTGCGTGCAGAGCAGGACCGCCCCCCCCGCCCGCGCCCGTTCCCGCAGGGCGTCCTTCACCGCGCATGCGCTCTTGGGGTCGAGGCCGACGAACGGCTCGTCGACGACCATCAGCGACGGGGCGTGCAGCATCGCCATCGCGAATACGAGGCGCTGGCGCATCCCGTGCGAGAGCGCCTCTGCGAGGTCGTGCCGCACCCCGTTCAGTCCGAACCGCGAGAGCATCTCCTCCCTGGCCCGCGCCTCGTCGCCGCCCGCCTCGCCGTACACGCTCGCCGCGAAATCGAGCGTCTCGACGACCGTGAGCTTGTCGTAGAGGAACGGGATGTCGGGGACGAAGCCCAGGCGCGCCCGGGCGCGCATCCCCTCCGCCGCGGCGTCGAATCCGGCGATGCGTATGACGCCGGAGGTCGGCCGCAGCAGCCCGGCGATCATCCTCACCGCGGTGGTCTTGCCCGCGCCGTTGGGCCCGAGCAAGGCGAATATCTCCCCGCCGCGGACCTTGAGGTCGAGGCGGTCCACCGCCGTGACGCCGCCGAATCGTTTCGTCAGTCCGGAGAGCTCGAGCATCGCCGTCTTCCTACCTGTCTTCGCCGCCGCAGGCCCCTTCCCGCACGGCGCTGAAGCCCAACGACGGGAGATCCGCCCTGAGCAGCCCCCCCCGCCGGTCCACCCAGAGCTCCGCCTCGCCCGCGCCGGCGCCGACGATATATTTTCTCGCCGAAACGAACGTCCCCGACGCCTCCACCACCGCCTCGCCCGCCTCCCGCACCGTCCCCGCGGCGTTCGGGAGCGGGATCCGAACGGGACCGGATGATGCGCCCGTTCGCTCGATGCGGAGCTCGTCGTCCGAGACCGTCCCTCGCAGGGAAACCGCCGACGCCCCCGCGCGCAAGATCAGGGAGAATCCCGAGAGCCCCCCCGGGTCCCGCACCACCGCCTCACCGTCGACAGAGACCTGCTCCCGGAGGGCCGGGAGAACCACGCAGGCGCGAAGGATGAGGCGGTATGCGACCGCATTTCCGACGACGTCGGCGTCCGCGGACACCGTCGCCTCTCCCAGCGCCTGTTCGCCGCTCCGCAGCAGGTAGCGGGCGGGAGAGGAGGGCGCCCCGCGCACGAGGGCCAGGAACGAGGAATCGTCGTTCACCCGCCGGGCGGCGGTGTGCCTCTGGAAGACGAGGGACATCATCGCCGCCCAGAAGGCGAACGATGCGGCGAGGAGAAGGCGGCGCATGGAACGGTCGGAGGCCCCCGTACGTCACCCCGGGCGCCGCCCCCCCCCGCATCGTTGACGCCGGACGGGGAGGATCCGGGACCCCCGGCTCCCCTCCCTCAGGGGATGAGCAGTATCCATCCGGCCGGGAGCGGGGCCGAGGGTTTCCACCCCTGGAGCGTGTTTTGGTTCACGTCATTGATGCTCTCCCACCTTCCGGGCGAACCGTAGAATCTCTGCGCGATCGAGCGGAGGGTATCGCCCTTCACGGTCCGGTAGCGGCGCGCCGGGGCGGGGGCGGACGTCCGCCGCGCGGGGGGCGCGGTCCGGCGCGGCGCAGGGGCGCGTTTCCCGACGCGGGCGGCGGTCCTCTGCGCCGGGGGGGCGGGCGGGGGCGGCGAGGGACGCACGGCGGCCGACGACGACGCGGATGCGCCCGGCGCGGCCGTCCGCGCGAGGATCGACTCCCGCTCCTTCCTGAAACGCTCCTCCATCTCGGCCTTCTCCCGCCTGAACTGCTCCCGGAGCCGCTCCATCGCGTCGGAGGTGTACTGCTCCGACTGGCCCGCGGAGGCGCGGGCCTTCTCGGCCTCGGCCTTCAGGTACGCGGTCTCCCTGCGCGCCTCGAGGAGTTCCTTCTGGAGGTCCGCCTTCTCGCGAACAGAGGCGCCCTGCAGCTCGGCGAATTTCCGCTCGTACGCCTCCTTCATCTCCGCCTTCAGGCGCTCCGCGTCGGCCCCGGCCTTCGAGGCGGCGGGAGGCGGCGGGGGGGCGGGGCTCTTCGCCGCCGCGCGGCGCGCGGCGACGAGCTCGCGCTGCAGCTCCGCCCGTTCCCTGTCGAACCCTGCGGCGACGTCCGCGATCTTCTTCTCGTAGACCTTCCTGAGCTCCTGCCGTTCGCGCTCGGCATCCGCCTTGACCTTGGAGAGGAGGAGCGGCGACTCCGACGAGGCCTGGAGCCGGTACCATTGGAGCCGCTTCTCCGCGTTCTGCAGCCGGGAGACGAGCGCCTCCCGCTCCTTGGCCCCGGCGGCGACGCGCGCCTCCGTCTCCCGCAGCCTCTCCCGCGCCGCCTCAAGTTCCGCCGGCAGCGCCTCCTTCCCCGCGGACGGGGCGGCCTTCTCCGCCTCCTCGATCCGCAGATGCGCCTTCCTCAACGCATCGTCGCCCGACGCCTTCTGCGCCTTGAGGTGGGCGAGCTCCTCCCGGAGCGTCTCGAGCTCCCGTTCGAACCTCTCCTTCTCGCCGCGGTACCGCCGCCAGATATCCCGTTTCTCCGTTTCCCACCCGGCGGCGGTGGTCGCGGCCCCCTCCTCCGCCGAGGCGGCGTCGCGGGATGCGGCCAGCTCGCCGCGGACCTGGGTCAGCTCGCCCCGCAGCGCCTCGACCGTCTTCAGGTACGCCTCGTTCTCCGCGCGCATGATGGCGAGGTCCTCGCGGAGGCGCTCCTGCCCGGGGCGGGGCGGGGCGCCCCCCCCCTCGGACGCGGCCGACGGCGGCGCGGCGCCGTCCCCGGCGGAGGCGCTCCGCCCCTCCTCGATGGCGCGTATCCAACGCCGCACCATCTCCGCCTTCGCCGAACGCGGCTCGATCGCGAGGAACGCCCGGTAGTGCTCCACCGCCTTCTCCTTGGCTCCCCGGTAGTCGTCGTGGATGATGCCGAGGTCGAGGTGGGCTTCGGCCAGTTTCGGGTTCATCTGGAGGGATCGCTCGTAGATGTCGATGGCCGCGTCGAAATCCCCCTCGCGGTACTTCTCCGCCGCGAGACGGTACTGGTAGAGCGCCCCGGCGCCGCCGGTCGCCCGACCCTCCTCGCTCTCGCCGCAGCCGGCGACGAGCGCGACGCAGAAGGCCGCCAGCGCCGCGGCTCGGACCAGCCCCGCCCCGTCGCCGCCGCTCACGTCTTCCCCCTCAGCCACGCGCGGACCTGCGGGGCGAAGGCGCCCTGCGGGTCGAGGCGGAGGTACTGGGTGTAATGGTAGACCGCCTTCTGCCGGTCCCGCACCCCCTCCGCGTAGATCGACCCGAGGCCGAGGTGCGCGTGGGCGTAGTTCGGGTCGATCTCGAGCGCCTTCTGGAACGAAACGATGGCCTTCCCGTACCAGCGCTTCTGTTTGTAGATGGCCGCGAGGTTGCTGTACGCCTTGAGATAGTCGGGCTTCAGCTGGATGGCCTTGCGGTACTCGGCGACCGCTTCCTCGTACATCCGCAGCCGGTCGTAGCTGTAGGCAAGGTTGAAATGCGCGTGGGCATTGTCGGGGCCGAGCTCGATCGCCTTGCGGTAGGCGTCGATCGCCTCGCGAAATCTGCCCTGGCGCTGGAGAAGGACGCCGAGGTTGTACTGGTCGGGGACGCTCGACGGTTTCCGCATGAGCGTGCGCTTCACCTCGGCGACCTGATCCCTGTCGCGGTCGGCCTTCTTCACCTTCTTCTCGATCTCCTTCACGTCGGCCGATTTGGGCTTCGTGTCGAGGTACCGCCGGTAGTAGGCAACCGCCTTCGCCGAATCCCCCTTGAAGGTCTCGTGTATCCGGGCGATCTCCTTCACCGCCGCGCCGCCCTCGTCGCCCCCCTCCGCCGCGATCTTCTCGAGCTCCGCGACGGCGGCGTCATAGTTCCCCATCCCCTCGTGCGCCTCGGCGAGCTTCCTGCGGAGGCGCGTCCTCTTCGGATCGAACCCGAGCGCCTTCGCGAGGTCCTTCTCCGCGGCCGGGAACCTGCTCTCCTTCAGGGCGACGTCCGCGCGCGCTTCGCACATATCCGCCATGTCCCGGGTCAGATCGAGCGCCGGCTGCAGCCGCTTCGCGTCCCCGAATGCGCGGGCGGCCTCCTCGTGCCGCCCCTGCGCGAGGAGCCAGCGGGCGTTGAGCAACGCCATCTCGGCGAGCGTGGCGTCGCTGACCGCCGCGGGATCGAGCGCCTTGGCGGCCGCGGCCTCGTCCGTCGCGCGCGCGAACTTCCCGCTCCCCGCGTACGCACGCGCGAGCGCGCTGTGCAGGACGGCGTCGTTGGGGGCGAGCTCGAGCGCCTTGAGGAACCTGTCCTCCGCGTCGGCGAACTCGCCGCGTTTCAGGTGGGCGTCGCCGAGCGCGGCGTAGATGCCGGAGAGATCCTTGGCGTAGGCGAAGTCCGGCTGGCGGGCCTTCAGCCATTCGTACTCCTTCTCGGCGCCCTGCAGATCCCCGGAACGCAGGTACGCCTCCGCGAGCAGGTCGTGCACCCGCTCGTCGTCGGGCGAGGCGTCGCGCCTCCCGGAGAGGAGCTCGATCGCCTTCGCCCACTGCCCCTCCTTGATGAGACGCTCCGCCTCGGCGACGGCGCCGGAGTCGTCCGCGGGCGGCGGCGTCCCCGACGTCTTCTGCCGGAGCCGCTCCACCGCCGCCATCGCATCCGCCGCGTCGGGGGCATTGATATGCGCGTCGAGGTACGCCTGGTAGTGCCGGAGCGCGTCCCCCGGCCGTTCCAGCTCCGTCTCGCAGATCCGCGCGGCGGCGAGCTGCGCGCGCCCCGCCCCCGCCCCGCCCTTGGCGGCGATCCTCTCGTACAGCTCGACCGCCCGGGCGTGGTCGCCCTGCTCCTCGAAGGCGCGCGCCGCCTGCTCCTGTTCCTCCGGAGACTCCTCGATCGCCGTCCTGACCTCCGGCCGCTCCAGCAGCCCCTGCACGATCCTGGCCACCGCCTCCGCGCGGGGCCCTCCGGGCGAGAGGTCGAGGTAGCGCCGGTAGGCGATCACGGCGTCGGCGGGCCGCTCCAGGTGCGACTGGTAGAGGATCCCGAGGTTGTAGTGGCCGGTGGCGAGCGACGGGTCGAGCTCCACGGCGCGCCTGAACTGGTCGGCGGCCTTGTCGTAGAGCCCCACCTTGCCGTAGCAGACGCCGAGCTGGTTGTACGCCTTGCTGAAACGCGGGTTCACCCGCAGCGCCGTCTGGAGCTCGGCGATCGCCTGCTCGTAGTTGCCGCTCTCCTTGTAGCGGAGCGCGAGCTCGTAGTGGCGCGCATCCCTCTGCCCGCAGCCGGTGAGGGCGGCGGCGAGGACGCACGGGACGATGAGGCGAACGACCCGGTTCATCAGATCTCCGAAAATCGGCTGCGGGCACCGGTTCGGTCCCCGCAAAGGGATAGTGTACACTCTTCCGCGGGGCGCGGGCAATGAAATACGGGCCATCGGTTCGCCGCGGGGGAGACGGGGAAGGCGCGGCGCCGCCGGCAGGTCCGGGTTCACCCGGCGCATGCGCCGTACGGGCGCGCCGATGGGGATGCCGGCTTCCCGGGGCGCGCCGGTTCCCTTTTCAGGCGCGGTCCGGGATCGTCGCGGGCGTCAAGGCTTCCTGCGGAAGGAGAACGCGCCCTTCCCGTCGACGTCGACCTCGACGGCGTCGCCCTCGCGGAACCCCCCCTCGAGCAGGGCGAGGGCGAGCGGGTCCTGGAGGGAACGCTGGATGACCCGCTTGAGCGGGCGCGCCCCGTAGTCGGGGTCGTAGCCGAGGCGGGCGATTTCGCGCCGGGCGGCCGGGCTGATCGTGAGGGCGATGCGCCGCTCCTGGAGGCGCGCGGCAAGGAGGCCGATCTGGATATCGACGATCCGGGCGATCTCCTTCTCGCCGAGGGAGCGGAAGACGACGATCTCGTCCACGCGGTTGAGGAACTCCGGGCGGAACTGCTCCTTGAGCGCCGCGATGATCCGCTCGCGGACCGCCGCCTCGCCCGCGCCGGCCGACTCCTGGAGCATCCGGGAGCCGACGTTGGAGGTCATGATGAGCACGGCGTTCTTGAAATCGACCGTCCGCCCGTGCCCGTCGGTCAGGCGCCCGTCGTCCATGACCTGGAGGAGGACGTTGAAGACGTCCGGGTGCGCCTTCTCGATCTCGTCGAGGAGGAGGACGGTGTACGGGCGGCGGCGCACCTTCTCGGTGAGCTGCCCCCCCTCCTCGAAGCCGACGTAGCCCGGCGGGGCGCCGATGAGCCGGGCGACCGAGTGCTTCTCCATGTACTCCGACATGTCGATCCGGACCATCGCGCTCTCGCTGTCGAAGAGGAACTCCGCGAGGGCGCGGGCGAGCTCCGTCTTCCCGACGCCGGTGGGGCCGACGAAGATGAACGAGCCGATGGGCCGGTGCGGGTCCCCGAGACCCGCGCGCGCCCGGCGGACCGCGTTCGAGATTGCGGCGATCGCCTCGTCCTGCCCGACGACCCGTTCCCGGAGCCGCTCCTCCATCCGGACGAGCTTCTCCTTCTCCCCCTCGACCAGGCGGGAGACCGGGATGCCGGTCCACGAGGAGACCACCTCGGCGATATCCTCCTCGTCGACCTCCTCCTTCAGCATCTTCCGTTCCTTCTGGATCTCGGCGAGACGGCGGTTCGCCTCGTCGAGCCCCTTCTGCAGCCCCGCGAGGACGCCGTAGCGGTACTCGGCGGCCTTGGCGAGATCGCCCTCGCGCTCCGCGATCCCCTCGCGCGCCTTGGCGTCCTCGATCCCGCGTGTCGCCTCGCGGATCCGGGCGATCGCGGCCTTCTCCGCCTCCCAGTGCGCCCGCATCCCGTCGCGCGACTCCTTCTCCTCGGCGAGCTGGCGCTCGATCTTCTTCTGGCGCTCGCGAGACGCCCTGTCCTTCTCCTTGCCGAGCGCCTGCCGCTCGATCTCGAGCTGCATGATGCGCCGCTCGACCTCGTCGAGTTCCGTGGGGCGGCTGTCGATCTCCATCTTCAGGCGCGACGCCGCCTCGTCCACGAGGTCGATCGCCTTGTCCGGGAGGAACCGGTCGGCGATGTAGCGGTGCGAGAGCGTCGCCGCGGCGACGAGCGCCCCGTCCCGTATCCGGACGCCGTGGTGCACCTCGTAGCGGTGCTTCAGACCGCGCAGGATGGCGATGGTGTCCTCGACCGACGGCTCCCCGGTGAAGACCGGCTGGAAACGGCGCTCCAGCGCGGCGTCCTTCTCGATATGCTTCCGGTACTCGTCGAGCGTGGTCGCGCCGACGCAGCGGAGTTCGCCGCGGGCGAGCATCGGTTTGAGCAGGTTCGAGGCGTCGACCGCCCCCTCGGCCGAGCCCGCGCCGACGAGCGTGTGCAGCTCGTCGATGAAGAGGATGATCTCGCCCGCCGCGGAGCCGATCTCCTTGAGGAGCGCCTTCATCCGCTCCTCGAACTCGCCCCGGAACTTCGCCCCGGCGATGAGCGCCCCGAGGTCGAGGGCGAGCAGGCGCTTGTTCTTGAGCCCCTCGGGGACGTCGCCCGAGGCGATCCGCTGGGCGAGCCCCTCGGCGATGGCGGTCTTGCCGACGCCGGGCTCGCCGATGAGGACCGGGTTGTTCTTGGTCCTGCGGGAGAGCACCTGCATCACCCGCCGTATCTCGTCGTCCCTCCCGATCACCGGGTCGAGCTTGTCGCGGCGGGCGAGCGCGGTGAGGTCGCGCGTGAACCGCTCGAGGGCGCGGTACTTGCCCTCGGGGCTCTGATCGGTGACCCGGTGACTCCCGCGGATCTTGACGAGCGCCTTGAGGAGGCGGTCGCGGTCGAGCCCGAGCCGATGCAGGATCTCCGCCGTCTCGCCCGCCCCGTTCGCCGTCAACGCCAGGAGGAGATGCTCGACGCTGACGTAGTCGTCCTGGAGCGCGGCGGCCTCGCGGGACGCCTCCTCCAAAACGAACCGGAGCTCCCTGCCGGGCGAGGGCGGCGCGGCCATGGCGCCGTGGACGCGGGGGGTCTTCTCGATGCTCCGCCGGAGCTCCTGTTCGACCGCGCCCGGCTGCACCCCCGCCTGCGCCAGGAGCGGCGGGGTCACCCCGTCGGCCTGGGCGAGCATGGCGAGGAGGAGGTGCCCCGGGGAGAGCTCCTGCTGGTTCTCCTCCCCGGCGATGCGCTGCGCCTCGGCGAGCGCCTCCTGGGACTTGAGCGTCAGCGTGTCGTGCCGCATGGGGATATCAGCGCCTCCGCGAAACGGACGGGATGCGATCCTTCCGCCGCCGATGCCGGGGATCTTCACGGATCGGCGAAGATCCGCCGATCCGCGGCGCCCCCTACCTCCTCGGCTTCCTGCCGCCCCCGGCCTTTTTCAGGAGGACGGACTCGATCGTCGCGACGAGCCCCTCCTCGGTGAACGGCTTGGTCACGTAGGCGTCCGCGCCGAGCTTGAGCCCCTTCTCGATGTCGACCTTCTTGTCGAGCGCCGAGATGATGACCACCGGGATCTCCCGCGTCGCCGGGTTCTTCTTGAAGACGTCGCAGTACCAGTAGCCGGAGAAGAACGGCATCATGATGTCGAGGATGATCATCCGCGTGGGAGAGGAGAGCACCTTGGGGATCGCCTCGACGCCGTCGGACGCCGTCACCGCGTCGTAGCCGTGCCGTTCGACGATCTTGGCGATCATCTCCGCGACGTGGGCGTCGTCCTCGATCACCAGGATCCTGCCCTTCCTCGCGACGGAGGGGCTCATCGGAGGGCGGTCTCCTCCTCGCGAAGGCCTCCCCTCTCCTCCTCCGGGAGATCGTCGGGAGGCGGGGGCTCCTCCTCGGGGAGCTCGAGGAGGAAGAGCGCCGCGTCCTCCATCTTCACCTTCTCGGCGGGCGGTTCGATCAAGAAGATCGGCACCAGCACCTCGAGCGAGAGGTTCAGGCACGCATAGACCGAGAGGCGCTTCCCCAACTTCCCGCGGTCGTCGATCACGTCGAGGCAGCGGGCGCCGTCCGCGGCGCCGGCGGCGATGAAGAGGTGCTTGTACTCCTCCCCCCGCTCGAGGAACGCGGCGGTCTGCTCGATACCCGCGCCGATGAGGCGCTCGCTGCCGCGGGCCGGGGCGAGCTCGGTCTTGCGGCTCCCGACGGCCATCTTGAGCAGCAGCCCCTTGGCGTGCGGCACCGCCCCGGTCCGCCGCGTCTCGAGCACGCTGCCGACCGTGAGCGGGGGGGCCTTCTTCGCCAGATCCCGGAGGAACGCCGCCACCTCCTTCTGCGACGAGAGGAAGACGATGCCCGCGACCTTGTACGGCCCCTCGGGGGTGTTCCTCCCGTAGATGTGCCCGGTGAGTTTCAGGGTGCTGCCGCTCTGCCGGAGATCGCGGAAGATGTGTTCCGGTTTCAGCTTGATCCACTTGCTGTCGCCGCCGAAGAGCGGGACGAAGGGGATGATCAGGTCCGCCTTGTCCCCCTCGGCGCCGAAGGTGACGGTGAGCTTCTCGGTGAGCGGGGCGGGGCGGGCGGGCGTGCTCCTGCCGCCGAGGAACGCCTCGATCTTCTCGAAGCCGAAGAAGAGGAGCGCCCCCGCGCTGTAGAAGGCGTAGAGGAACGGCTTCCGCGCCCAGCGGTACCACTCGACCGCCGGCCTCTTCTTCCGCGCACTCATCGTTCGCCCCCCGCCGGAACCGCCGCTAGTCGTTGACGACGCTGAACCCGAAGTAGTGCACCGTGAGGTCCCGGCTGTCGCTGAACGCGGCGGCGAGCCGTTTCTGGAGGTAGTCGAGCACCTCCTTACGCCGCCGCTGTACGTCGAAGTCGCGCGTGCGCTCGTCCACGCCCTCCAGCGGAAGGTCCGCCTTGAAACTCACCTCGGAGTAGATCCGCAACATCGCCATCACGCCCCTCCTCTCCCCCTCTCGCGCCGCTCACATCCTCCCCATGTGCAGGAAGGCGCTGATCTGGGGGCCGAACTTCACGATGAGCCCCGCCACCACGACGCTCACCATGCTCATCAGCTTGATGAGGATGTTGAGCGAGGGACCGGCAGTGTCCTTGAACGGGTCGCCGACGGTGTCGCCCACGACCCCGGCCTTGTGGGCGGCCGAGCCTTTGCCGCCGTGGTGCCCCTGCTCGATATGCTTCTTCGCGTTGTCCCATGCGCCGCCCGAGTTGGCGAGCATGACCGCCAAAACGAATCCGGTCGCCGTGGCCCCCGCGAGGAACCCCATCACGCCCGCGACGCCCAGCACGAGCCCCACCAGGATCGGGACGACGATCGCGCTGATGGAGGGGAGCATCATCTCCCGCTGCGCCCCCTTCGTGGAGATCGCGACGCAGGAGGCGTAGTCGGGCACCGCCTTCCCCTCCAGCAGCCCCTTGATCTCCTTGAACTGGCGCCGGACCTCCTCAACCATCCGCCGTGCGGCGCGCCCGACCGCCAGCATCGAGAGCGCGCAGAAGACGAAGACCATCATCGCGCCGAGGAAGAGGCCGACGAGCACCTTGGGGTTCAGGAGCGTGACCTCGTACTGGGCCATGAAGAAGTCGAGGTTCGCCTTCTGGATTGTCGCGGCGTCGAACGCCTTCGTGCCGATCCGGGCGAGCCCGTCGGCGCTCGTGGAGGCGACGCGGACGAGGCCGATGCGCACCTCCTCGATGTAGGCCGCCAGGAGGGCGAGCGCGGTGAGCGCCGCGGAACCGATCGCGTACCCTTTGCCGGTCGCGGCGGTCGTGTTGCCGAGCGAATCGAGCGCGTCGGTTCTTTCGCGCACGCCCGGTTCGAGCCCGCTCATCTCGGCGTTGCCGCCCGCGTTGTCCGCGATCGGACCGTAGGCGTCGGTCGCGAGGGTGATCCCGAGGGTCGAGAGCATCCCCACGGCGGCGAGCCCCACGCCGTAGAGCCCGTGCTCGGGGTTCGTGAAACCGCCGGCGAAGCCGTAGGCCAGGATGGTCGCCACGCCGATCGTGACCACCCCGGGCCAGGTGGAGAGCATCCCCACCGACATCCCCTCGATGATGACCGTGGCGGATCCGGTGAGCGACTGCGATGCGACCTGCCGGGTCGGGGGGTAGTCCTGCGAGGTGTAGTACTCCGTCGCCTTGCCGATGATCCATCCCGCGCAGAGCCCGGCGACGATCGAGCCGAAGAGGCCGAAGTGCCCCGGCAGCATCCACGGGACGAGGAAGAACGACACCGCGCAAATCCCGACGATGCTCAGGTTCACCCCGCGGGCGAGCGCCTTGAGCAGCTCCTTCTGCGTCGCCGTCTCCCCGCTCCGGACGAAGAAGATCCCGACGATAGAGAGGAAGACGCCGATCCCGGCGATCATCATCGGCAGGAGGACCGACCTGAGCATCAGGACGGAATTGCCGGAGAACGCCGCGACGCCGAGGGCGGCCGTGGCGAGGATGGAGCCGCAGTAGGATTCGTACAGATCCGCCCCCATCCCCGCGACATCCCCGACGTTGTCGCCCACATTGTCGGCGATGGAGGCGGGATTGCGGGGGTCATCCTCGGGGATCTCCGCCTCGATCTTGCCCACCAGGTCGGCGCCGACGTCCGCCGCCTTCGTGAATATACCGCCCCCGACGCGCGCGAAGAGCGCCTGGGTGCTCGCCCCCATCCCGAAGCAGAGCATCGTGACCGTGGTCTCGACGAGGCCGAGGCCGACGATGCTGTTGAGCAGGTAGAACCAGATACAGATGTCCAGGAGCCCGAGGCCGACGCAGACCAGCCCCATCACGGCGCCGCTCCGGAAGGCGATCTGGAGGGCGCTGTTGAGGGAGCTGCGGGCGGCGTGCGCGGTGCGGGCGCTCGCGTGGGTCGCGGTCTTCATCCCGATGAACCCGCAGAGGCCGGAGAAGAACCCGCCGGTGAGGAAGGCGAACGGGACCCATTTCGACTGGACCTGCAGCACGAAGGCGAGGAAGGCGAAGAAGAGCCCTGCGACGACGAAACACCAGAAGACGACCTTGTACTGCTGCCGCAGGTAGGCGCGGGCGCCGGTGCGCACGTACGAGGCGATCTCCTTCATCCGATCGGTGCCCTCGGATGCGCGGATCATGGAGCGGTAGAAGAATCCCGCGACGACGAGCGCGGCGACGGAGGCGATCGGGGCGATGAGCCAGGAGAGGGGGAGCGGCGCCGTCTCCGCGACCGCCTCCGGCAGGGCCGATGCCGCGCGCGCCCCGAGCCCCGCCGCCAGCGCACACAGACGCACGATGCTGTTCTTCACGTATGACCTCCTTCTAAATGATCACACCCGGGGTGAATATTGCCGCTCGCCCACCCGGTTGTCAATCGCATTCTGATCCCCCGCCTCCCCGGGCCGGCGGTCAGGGACCGTCCATCAGCCGTTTCACCAGGCGGACGATCTCGCCGGCGTTCCGCGCGTAGCCGTCCGCGCCTATCTTGCGCGCGTAGGCGGGGGTGACGACCGCCCCCCCCACCATCACCTTCTGGGCCATCCCCCTGCGTTTGAGCTCGGCGATGACCGTCTCCATCTGCCGCATCGTGGTGGTCATCAGGGCGGAGAGCCCGACGAGTTGGGCCCCGGTCGCCGCCGCCTGCTCCGCGATCAGCTCGGCCGGCACGTTCCGGCCGAGGTCCGTGACCTCGTAGCCGTAGTTCTCGAGGACGGTGCAGCAGATGTTCTTGCCGATGTCGTGGACATCCCCCAGGACCGTGGCCATCAGGATCCTGCCCCGCGACGGCATCCGCTCCCCCTTCATCTCGCGCTTCAGGCGCGCGAAGGCGGCCTGGACGGTCTCCGCGGCGAGGATCATCTGCGGCAGGAAGATCTCGCGGCGTTCGAAGCGCGCCCCGACCTCCTCGAGCGCGGGGGCCAGCATCGCCACGTTGATCTCGAGGGGCGGGATCCCCATCGAGAGCGCCGCCTCGAGGGGCGGGATGACCCCGTCCCGGTCGCCGGCGAGGATAGCGGCGAGGAGCCGCTCGCGCACCCGCGCGGCGTCCTTTGCGGGCTCCTCGGGCGCGGAGGGCGCGGCCGGCCCGGCGGCGCGCGCGCCGGCGATGAAGTCGCGCGCGCCGGGATCCTTCCCGGCGAGCACGCGCGCGGCGCCCAGGACGCGCATCACGAGCCCGTCCGCGGGGTTGCAGATGACCGCGTCGAGGCCCGCCTCCACCGCCATCGCGAGGAACGCCGCGTTCAGGCTGCTCCGCCCGGGGAGGCCGTGGGAGACGTTGCTGAGGCCCATCACCGTCTGCCAGCCGCGGGCCTTCAGCATCCGCAACGTCTCCAGCGTCACCGCGGGCTGCGCCTGCGAGGCCGCGGCGGCCATCACGAGCGGATCGACCAGGATATCCTCGCGCCGCAGCCCCGCCCTGACCGCGCTCGCCGCCACCTCCTCGGCGAGCGCGACCCTCCGCGCGGCGGTCTCCGGGATCCCCTTCCCCGAGAGCGGCAGCACGATGATCGCCGCTCCGTGGAGGCGGGCGAGGGCGAGCAGTCTCGGCATCGACCCCCCGTCCGCGGTGATTGAGTTGACCAGCGCGCGCCCCTCCACCTCCCGCAGCCCCGCCTCGAGCGCCTCGGGGCTGCTCGAGTCGATGACGAGGGGGGCGTCGACGCAACGCTGCACGACGCGCGCCGCGCGCGCCATCAGCTCCGTCTCCGAAACCGCGCCCACGCCGAGCGTCTCGCCGTGGGCGCCGGCGTTCAGATCCAGCAGCTGCGCCCCCTCCCGGACCTGGGCGGTCGCCGCGTCGCGCACCGGGGCCGTATCGCCGCGGATGAAGAGGCGCGCCATCTCCGCCTGGACGCTCAGGTTGATCCGCTCGCCGATGACGAGCGGTCCGCGGGAGGGATCGAGCGATACCGCCCGCACGCGGCTGCACAGCCGGAGGCGGTCCGGCACCGCGCGCCGCGCCGGCCTCCTCCGCCCGAGCGCCGCGGCCATCGCCTTGATGTGCGCGGGGGTCGTCCCGCAGCACCCCCCGATCAGGTTCGCGCCTGCGGCCGCGAACCGATCGGCGAACGCCGCCATCTCGGCGGGGCTCTTCCGGAAGACGGTTTTGCCGTCGACGAGCTCGGGGAGCCCCGCGTTGGGGAGCACGGAGAGGCACGCCGGGGCGACGCCCGCCATCGCCTCCAGGAGCGGGAGCATCTCCTCCGGCCCCAGGCTGCAGTTCACCCCGACCGCGGCGGCGCCGGAGGCGGCGAGCACGATGGCCGCGACGTCGGGCGGGGTCCCCGAGAAGGTCCTCCCGTCCTCGCCGAAGGTCGCGTGGGCGACCACCGGGATGTCGGAGACCTCGCGCGCGGCGACCAGCGCCGCTTTCGCCTCGCGGATATCCGAGAAGGTCTCGAGGAAGAGGGCATCCGCCCCCGCGCGCGCGAGCGCGCGCATCTGCTCGCGGAACGTTTCGACCGCCTCGTCGAACGTCAGCGCGCCCAACGGGGCGAGCTGCGCCCCGAGCGGGCCTACCGAGCCGGCCACGTAGGCCCTGCCGCCGGCCGCCTTCCGTGCCAGGCGCACCGCCTCGCGGTTGATGCGCTCGACATCCGCCTCCAGACCGTAGTCGGCGAGCTTGCGGCGGTTGGCGCCGAAGCTGTTCGTCTCGATCACCTCGGCCCCCGCGTCGAGGTACCGCGTGTGGATGTCGACGACGAGGGCCGGGCGGCCGAGGATGGCCTCCTCCGGGCAGCCGCCGTCGGGGAGCCCCCCCTCCTGGAGCATCGTCCCCATCGCCCCGTCGACAAGGAGCACGCGCTCCCGCATCGCGTCCAGAAACGGTTTCATGATGTATGTCGCGGATCACCGCGGATCAGAACGAAGAGAAAATCTTGCCGCGGATTGACACGGATGAACATGGATCGATTCTGTCTTGTGACCTCCGGATAGTGTCGTTACCCGTGTCTATCCGCACACATCCGTGGCACGAGATATCTCTATCCCCCGCCGCGCGGCACCCAGCCCACGACCGCCGTCACCGACTTCTCCGGGACCAAAATGCACCCCCGGCCCGCCGAGATCCCGATCCGCTCCGCCCCGAGCGCCGCCAGCACCCCCGGCTGCGCATCGAGCGCCCAATCGCCGTAGCCGGGACTGAACCGCCGGGTGAGCTCAAACCCCTCCTTCGCCGCCTCCCGCCCCAGCGAAGCCGCCGCGGCCTCCACGACCGCCTCGACCGCCTCCGAGCCGTAGGCGTCGAGGATCATCGCCTCGGTCATCCTCTTCTCTCGCATCAGGCGCTCCGCGGCGGACGTGAGTGCCGCACCGACGGTCGCCCCGATGAACGTCGCGCAGCTGCAGGGGGCGAGCAGCTCCGCCACCCGGGCGCTCCGGATGGCGAACGGCGTCTCCTTGAATTCGACGACCCCGCCGGCGTTGCGCCTGATACGGAACGTCGCCCGCACCGCGGCGGGGGCGGCGAGCGCTTCCCCCTCCCCGATGCCCCGGGCGACCAGCGCCGCGAGCGCCGGCGCCCCCCGCGCGGCGGAGGGCCCCATCCCCATCCGCCGCAGAACGGCCTCCGCCGCGACCGCCGTTCCGATCTCCCGGAAGACGCCGTCGGAGGAACTCATCCCCAGAGCGCCCAGGCCACGCCGAGCGCGATGCAGTAGCAGCCGAACCAGGCGATCCCGCCCCTCTCGACCGCGCCGTTGAGGACCCTGATCGCCACAAGACCGCTCGCGCAGGAGACCGCCGCGGAGGCGGCGAGCGCCGCGACGCCGAAATTCTCCGCCGCGGATCCGATCTCGGGCAGGTGCATGAGGGCGGCGCCCAGCATCGCGGGGGCGGCCATCATGAACGCAAACTCCACCGCCCGCCGCCGCCCGACCCCGGCGAGAAGGCCCGCCCCCACGGTCATGCCCGATCTCGAGATGCCGGGGGGAAGGGCGAGGGCCTGCGCGCACCCGATGAGGAGCGCCCTCCCCCACCCGATCTCCGCGTCTGCCGGACGGGCGCGCCCCGCGGCGACGAGGAAGACGCCGCCCGCGACGAGCCCCGCCGCGGCCATCCGCGGGTCGTGGAAACGCGCCTCCAGCCACCCGCGAGCGAGCACCCCCACCGCCGCGGCGGGGAGCGTGGCGACGAGGAGGAGGCCGAGGTCCCGCCGCGCGCGGGGCTCGGCGGGGTGGAGCAGGATGCGTCTCCATGCCGCGCGATAGAAGACAACCGCCGCGGCGAGCGTCCCCAGATGGAGCACCAGCTCGAGGGCGACCCCCTCGGACCGCACGCCGAGCAGGCGCTCGGCGAGCACCAGATGCGCCGTGCTCGACACCGGGAGCCACTCGGTGGCCCCCTGCACGATCCCGATCACGACGGCCTGCGGTATGGTCATAAGGCTGCCGCTCGTGCGCGCGGAGGGGCGTTCACGGATTGACGCGCCGATACCAGTCGACGAACCGCTGCACCCCCTCCTCGACCCGGACGCGGGGACTGTAGCCGAGGAGCTCGCCCGCCTTGCGGATATCCGCGCAGGTCACCGGGACGTCCCCCGGCTGATCGGGGAGCGATTTCACGACCGCCTTTTTCCCGACGGCGCGCTCGATCGCCGCGATGAGCGCCCTGAGCTCCACGGTCCTCGACTCGCCGAGGTTGATGACCTCGAACGGGAACGGAGTGTCGACGGCCCGCACCAGGCCGTCCAGGATGTCGTCGACGTAGGTGTAGTCGCGGCGGCTTGTCCCGTCGCCGTAGACCTCGATCGGTTCCCCGCGCAGTATCCTGCGCGTGAAACGGTGGATCGCCATCTCCGGCCGCTGCCGGGGCCCGTAGACAGTGAAGAATCGGAGGCAGGTGGCGCTGAGGCCGTGGAGGTGGTGCCAGACGTGGCAGAGGAGCTCGCAGGCCCTCTTGGTGGCCGCGTACGGGGAGATGGGGCGGTCGGCGCAGTCGTGTTCCGAGAACGGCACCTCGCTGCGCGCCCCGTAGACCGAAGAGGAGGAGCCGAAGACGAAGCGCCCCACCGCGTGCTCGCGCGCGAACTCGAGAAGGTTGAGCGTGCCGCAGCAGTTCACCTCCTCGTAGAGGAGGGGGTTTTTGAGGGAGGCGCGCACCCCCGCGCGGGCGGCCAGGTGGACAATCACCTTGAACCTGTGGCGCGCGGCGATGCCGCGGAGGACCTTCCTGTCCCTGATGTCTCCCTCGACGAGCGCGTACGACGGGTTCTTGAGGGCCGAAGCGATATTCTCCCGCTTCACGGCGGGATCGTACGAGTCGTTGAAGTCGTCGAGGCAGACCACCTCGTCGCCGCGCTCGAGCAGCCGGTCGACCAGATGAGACCCGATGAACCCCGCACCGCCGGTGACGAGGACCTTCATAACGGCACACCCCCGCCCGCCCCGCCGATCCGCGGGGCGAAGCTCCCTTCCCGGATCCTGAAGCCGGGCCCCGAACCTGCGCCCGGGGCCGGCGACGGCAGGTATGGTACCACAGTGCCGTCCAGGCGCGCAACGAAAGGCGCCGCCGCGGCGCGGTTCAGGCGGGCCGCGTCCGCCGCTGTACCCACGCCCGCCCCCGTGCTATACTGCCTGTATGCCGCGCCTCAAGATCGCGCTCCCGAAAGCGTTTCCGTTCTCCACGGAGATCCCGGTGCGTGTCGCCGACCTCAACTACGGCGGCCACCTGGGCAACGACGCGGTCCTTTCCATCGTCCACGAGGCCCGCGTCCGGTTCCTCCGGCACCACGGCTTCACGGAGGCACGGATCGGCGGGCCGGGCATCCTGATGACCGATGCCGCCGTCGTGTACGCCGCGCAGGGCTTCTGGGGCGACCCCCTGACGGTCGAGGTCGCGGTGACGGACCTTTCGCGGTGCGGCGCCGCCTTCGTCTATCGTCTCTCCAACCGCCTCTCGGGCAGGGAGATCGCCCGCGCCAGGACCGGCATCGTCTTCTTCGACTACCGGGCCGGCCGTATCGCGCGCGTCCCGGACGCGTTCGCCGCGCGCTGCGCGGGCGCCTCCTGAGGAGCCGCGAATGGCGTTCATACGACTGCGCGGCGTGCCCGGCCTCGTGTATCTCCCCGACGCGGACCCCGCCGCCCCGAAGAAGCACCCGTGCGCGGACTGCTTCTCGTGCGGCTGGTGCAGCGACGAGCGGTGCGCGCTCTGTCTCAGGCGCGGGAGGCAAGGACGGCCGCGGCGGCGCACGCGGCGGCGAGCAGGAGATTGCCCGCGGCGTTGCGGGACGACGTGAGGAACGGCTCCGGGCGGAAGCGCTTCGCGGCGCGGTTCGCGGCCGGGATGCGGAGGAGCAGCACGAGCGGGACGAGAACGAGCCACCATCCGCCCGCCGCCATCGCCAAAAAGAGCGCGCCCCGCTCGGCCGCGCCGTAGTACTTCTCGGCGCCCCCCGGCGGGGGCGTTTCGGCGCACGTCTCGAACAGCGTCCGACGCGCCGCGCTCAGCAGGTACACGCCGCCGAAGGTCGCCGCCACGAACAGGATCGCGGGGGTCAGGATCCCCGCCTCGTCGAGCCGGGCGGGGAGAGTTCCCCGGAGCGCCGGGGAATCCGGGAGCGGGGTGAGGAAGACCGTCGCGAGCGTCGCGAGGTGCAGCGCCTGATCGGCGCAAAAAGCCCAGAGGCCTCCCCCCAAGACGCCGCGCGCGGAGAGATCCACCTTCAAGGCGTCGATCAGAAGATGGAGCGACGCGACCGCGGCGGCGAACGCCCAGAACGACCAGTCCCCCGCGAGCGGGTAGCAGACACACACCGTCGTCGCCAAGGCGATGCCCGCGTGCGGGAGCTGGCCCGCAAGGCGCGTCAGTTTCATCCGGTAGACGCGGGCGGACTGGAGCGGGAAATCGGCGACGAGGTGCGCGAGCACGAGGAGCTTGAAGAGGAGCATCGTCTTCTCCGCGCGGCAGACAGGCGGGTTCTCAGATCCCGCCGAGGCCGAGGAGCCGGATACAGTCGTCCGCGTCGAGCGCGGCGGGTGAGGCCAGGTACTGCGCGCCGAGGGAAAGCCCCGGGATCGAGGCGAGCCCCTCCTTCAGCGTTGCGCCCCCGATCTCGAGCGTCACGTCGATCGAGCCGTCGGAGTAGTACGTCTTCGCCACCTCCTCCGCGCCCTGCACCAGGCCGTTCACGGCGATGTCGACCCGGTCGTCGGCGACCGCGAAATCCCGCAGGGTGGTGGACGAGGTCACCACGGTGCCGTGGATCTTCTCCGCCAGCCGCCGGTAGGCGTCCACCGCCGCCGCCCGCTCCGCGGCGAGGCGGATGAACCCCCCGAACAGGGCGGCGTAGTCGGCCTGCGGCAGCGGCGCGATCCCTCTCCACGCCTGCGCCAGATCCCTCCCGGTGATCCTGGGCACCGCGTCGAGCGGAAACTCCAGGCACACCGACGCCGCCCGCTCCGCCGCCGAGTAGTCCTCCGCCGAGACGGGGGCGTCGAGCGCCGCGTCGAGGAGGCGGCGGGAGATCTTCGGGTCCCTCTCCATCAGGTCGCCGACCGTCTCGTTCCCGGAGAGCATCAGCGTTTCGAGCTTGCCGGCGAGTTCCCTCTGCGCCCGGCGCCGCGCCTCCGCCCTCGCCCACCCCTCGGCCTCCGCCGGATCGGCGATGCCGGCCGGGGCCGCGGCGCGGCCCTTCCCGGAAAGCGCGAGGCCCGTGAGATCGGCCGACGGACGGGAGAGCCGGTCGAGAAGCCCCTTGGCGTCCTTCAGCGGGACGGCCGGGTCGCCGAGGCGCTTGAGGAGGAGGCGGCGGGGGGGGAGCCCCGTCCCCTTGGCGCGCAGAATCGCGCGCGCCCACGGGGCAACCGTCGTGCGCCGGTCGGGGAAAACCGTCACGTGCTTGTCCGGCTCCCCGAGCGCCTCGACGCGCACGCTCCCGTCGGCGACGGCGACGCCGGTCGTCTCCCCGTCCGCCGCGACCGACATGGCGAATCCGGTCCCGCGGACCGCGGCGACGGCGACCGGCGATCTCAGGGTGAGCCGCGCGCCGGCGGGCAGCTTGTCGAGGCGGGCGATGATTTCGCCCTTCAGGAGCCCGAGGTCCGTCAGGCGCACCACCGAGCCGTCCGGGTCCCGCGACTCCCCGAAGAGGCGCTCCACCTTCAGCACCGAATTCTCCTTGAGACGGAAACGGTTGGGGGGATCGAGCTGGAGGTCGGCGTAGGAGTTGTTGAGCGTCCGGAGCGAGTCGGCGGCCGCGAGCGACGTCCCCGCGGCCGCGGGGACCCACGCGGCGGAGGGGGGATTCAGGCGCTCCGCCTGCCGGTGGATCTTGACGAGGGAGACGCCGTCCGGCGCGCGGGGAGCGGCCTGCGCCGCCGCAGCCAGCGCCCCGGCGACAGTCGCGGCGCACAGCCGCCGCATCGCGCCCCTCACCGCCCGTCCCGCGGTCATCGTTTCAACCTACCACACCGCCGCGTGCGCGTCCAGTTTCGCGGCATACGCGCAGGGACTGTTCATATCGAATCCTGAACGCGGCCGCCGCCGCGGCGCCGCCGCTCCCCCCCGCGCGCCTCTCCGGGGTTGCGCGGCGGCCGGGGCCCGATGTAAGATACACGGGGATACCGCCCATGAAAACCCGGCAGGTCGCCTTCCTCACGGTGCTGCTCAGCCTCGCCCTGGTCGCGCTCCTCTCCAGGACCGCCTTCTTCAGGATCTACGAGGCCAAGACCGTCGACTCCCGCTTCGCCTGGCGGTACCGGTTGCGGGGCCCCCGCCCGAACCGGTCCATCGCCCTCGTCGGGATCGACGACCAGACCCTCGCCGCCCTCGGCGGCCGCTGGCCGATCGCCTGGCGCTGGCACGCCCTCCTGCTGGAGGCCCTCTCCGAAAAGCTCCCCGCGCTGGTCGCCTACAACGTCCTCTTCCTCCCCGCGAGCGGGCAGGACGCCGGCGACGAGACGGACCTCGCCGAGGCGACCCGCCGGCTCGGGGACGTCGTCTACCCCTACTACTTCGACTTCGAGACAACGGAGGGCGGAGACGGCGACCCCCTCCTCCGGAACGCGATCCCCGCCGGCCGGGACGCCCTCTCCTCCCTCCCCCGCGCCGCCGCGGCGATGCTCCCGATCCGACCGCTCGCCGCCTGCGCCGCCCTCGGCTTCGCCAACGCGCCGGGGGATGAGGAGGACGGCGTGATGCGGCGCGTGCCGCTCCTCCTCCGTTTCGGCGACCGCGTCTACCCGTCGTTCTGCCTGATGGCGGCGCTCCGCTACTTCAACGTCGAGCCCTCCCGGGTGCGCTTCTCGCCCGGGGGGCGCATCGACTTCGACCCCCCCGGCGGACCGCCGGTGTCGATCCCGATCGACCGGTCCGGGGCGATGCGGATCGACTACGCCGCCCGCGAGGAGGACTTCTCGCGGAGCGTCTTCTCCCAGGTGCTCCAGTCGTACGCCCTCCGCGCAAGGGGCGCCCCCGCGGCCGTGGATCTGGCCGATTTCGAGGGGAAACTCGTCCTCGTCGGCGTCACCGCCACGGGGGTGATCGAGTCGTACTCGAAGCCGACGCCGCTCGCGCCCGAAAGCCCCCTCCTCTCCGTCTACGCGAACGCGATCGCGACGATCCTCTCCCGCTCGTTCCCGACCGCCCCGTCCCCGCGCGCCGCCGCGGCGCTGCTGCTCCTTCTCGCCGCGCTCGCGGCGGTAGTCTCGATCTCGTTCAGGGCGGGCGCGAGCCTCGCGCTCTCCATGCTCTTCCTCGCGGTCTACCTCGCGGCCGCCTACGCCGTCTTCATCGCCGCCGCCGTGATTCTGCCGGTCGTGCCCGGGGTCCTGACGGTGGCCTTCGTCTACACGCTCGTCACATCGTTCCGCTACGCGACCGAGGAGCGCCAGCGCAGGTTCTACCGCGGGGTGCTGGGGAAATACCTCTCCCGGAACGTGATGGAGGAGCTTCTGCGGAACCCCGGGGGGCTGCGGCTCGGCGGGGAGCGCCGCGAGCTCACGGTGATGTTCGCCGATGTCAAGCAGTTCAGCGCCTTCTGCGAGAAGAGCGCGGTGGAGGAGATCGCCCCGCGCCTGAACGAGCTGCACGACCGGATGACCCGTCTCATCTGGAAGCACGACGGCACGCTGGACAAGTACATCGGGGACGGTATCATGGCGTTCTGGGGGGCGCCGCTCCCGCAGGAGGACCACGCCGCCCGGGCGGTTTGTGCCGCGCTCGAGATGCGCGACGAGCTGCGGCGGATGGGGGAGGAGGCGCGGCTGCGCGGCGCCGATTCGTTCTCGATGGGGATCGGCCTCAACACCGGGACGGTGGTCGTCGGGAATATGGGGTCGAACGACTTCTGGGACTACACGGTTCTCGGCGACGAGGTGAACCTCGCCGCGCGCGTCGAGGCGCTCACGCGCGCCTACGGCGTCGACATCATCGTCACCGAGTCGACCCGCCGCAGGGTCGAGGGGCTCGTCGAGACGCGCCTCCTCGGCGAGGCGACCGTCAAGGGCAAGGAGAGACCGGCGGTGCTGCACGAACTGCTCGGCCGCGCGGCGGAGAAACCGACGGATGGACGCTGACACCCCTCCCCTGAAGGACCGGATCGCCGAGCTCGGGGCGCTCCAGGAGCAGCTCCGGATCTCGAACCAGCGGGTCGCGAACCTGTCCGCGCTGGTCGAGATCAGCAAGATCATCAACTCCACGCTCGACCTCGACACGCTGCTCACGATGATCATGGAGATCATCAAGCAGGTGCTGAACGCCGAGAGCGGGTCGCTGATGCTCCTCGACGAGCGGGGCGACGAGCTCCTCTACCGCGTCGCGCTGGGCGAGAAGGGGTCGCGGCTGAAGGAGCGGTTTCGTCTGAAGATCGGCCAGGGCATCGCCGGATGGGTGGCGGCGCACGGCGAGCCGCTCCTCGTCCCGGACGCGGCCCGGGACGCCCGTTTCTACGGGGCCCCCGACAAAACGCTCAACCACCGGACCCGCTCGATCCTCTGTGTCCCGTTGCGCGGCCAGGGGAAATTGCTCGGGGTGCTCGAGGCGATAAACTCCAAGAGCCCCGGCGGCTTCACCCCCGACGACCTGTCGCTCTTCCTCGCCTTCGCGAGCCAGGCCGCCGTCGCCATCGAGAGCGCCCGGATGCACGAGCGGCTGCTCGAGAAGCAGCGGGTCGAGCAGGAGCTCAAGATCGCCAACCAGATCCAGCGCAACTTCCTCCCCTCCTCGTTCCCGAAACCCGCGGGGGCGCGCGTCTACGCCAGGACCGTCCCCGCCTGGGAGACGGGGGGGGATTTCTACGATGTCGTGGAGCTTGGCCCCCGGCGGCTGGGCGTCGTGGTCGGGGACGTCTCGGGGAAAGGGGTCCCGGCCGCGCTGTACATGGTGCAGGTGCTCAGCGAGTTCCGCTTCAGGGCTTCGGCCGCCGACGGGACGGACGCCGTGCTCGGCCGGTTGAACGACGGGCTGCTCGTGCACGGCACCAGCGGGATGTTCGTCACGCTCGTCTACGCGATCGTGGACGCCGCGGCGCGTCTCCTCTCCTTCAGCAGCGCGGGCCACCTGCCGATGCTCTGGAGGAGGAGCGGGGGCGGGACGGAGCTCCTCGAGGGGCCGTCGGGGATGCCGCTCGGCATCTCCGCCGGCGTGCGCTACCCGATGCACACCGTCGCGCTCGGCAGGGGGGACCTGCTGTTCCTCTACACCGACGGGATCATCGAGGCGCGGGACAGGAAGGGGCGCGAGTTCGGCATTGCGCGGCTCAAAAACATCCTCGGCGGTCCCGCGGCGGGGCCGGAGGCGGCGGTGCGGCGCGTGATGCGGCGGGTCGAGACGTTCTCGCGCGGCGTACCTCAGTACGACGATCTCACGGCACTGGCACTGCGAATGGGGTGACGACATGGCGGGCACGCGCGCGGCTTCCGACAGCATCACGGTGATCATCCCCAGCAATCCACGCTACCTCAGGGCGGTGCGCTCCCTTCTCGACGAGATCGCCTACGAGATGAGGTTCCCGGCGAAGGCGCGGAGCGAGATCGTCCACGCTGTCGACGAGGCGTGCACCAACGTCATCAAGCACGGGTACGGCGGCAACCTCGACAAGAAGATCGTGCTCATCCTCCGGGAGCGCGCCGACCGGCTCGAGATCACCATCAAGGATTTCGGCAAGAAGGTCCACCCGGCGCGCATCCGTTCCCGGGACCTGCACGACGTCAAGCCCGGCGGGCTCGGCGTCTATTTCATCCGGCAGTCGATGGACCTGGTCTGGTACGACACGAGCCCGCGCGTCGGGACCGTGCTGACGATGGTCAAGTATCTGAAGAAACCGGGACGCAGGTAGGCGCCCCCCCGCCCGCCCCGCGCCAAAACCGCCGCCGCCCGGCACATCTTCGACCCCATGCCCCCCAGGTGACCCCGCATCGCAACGGCTCGGGCCCGCTCCTTCCGGCTGCATGTGCGCATCAGAAAGCACGCAAGAATTGTATGTTTTACCGAGTATCTCATCGTATATTGCGCTATTTTGAATGCAATATTTTTGTCAATCTTTTGGCTCTATTCTTAATCCATTGGAGTTCAATATGTTATGTCTTAACATTTGCCATCAGAGCTTGGCATCTATCTTGCTTAACAATCTTTCGGGTTGGAGGTTGGCCATGAAAGAGATTTGCGAGTACTGCTTCAGCGAGCTTGCGGTAGAGGATGAGAAGGTCGAGGGCAACCGCAAGTTCATCTGGAAGCGCTGCACGAACGACGAGTGCGGCGAGACCTTCCTCTTCGTGGAGTACCTCTGGCAGCTCAACCTGGCGGAGTGCAGCTCATTCCAGGTTGTCGCCGGCTGAGCGATGGGCTGAGGATTTCGACACGGGCGCCGCTCCCGCGGGGGGGCGGCGCCGCTTGTTGTACGGTCAGGGCTGCCGCGGAACCGCCGGGGCCGTCACCCCGCGCCTCCCCCGGGACCGAGCGGAACGGAACAGGTCGTCCCCGCGGCGAGATCGATGAAGAGGACCCTGTTCCGCACCGGTTCCCCGATCCCGGCGATGATCTTCACCGCTTCGGCCGCCTGCATCGCCGCGACCGCGGCGGGGGTCGGGGTCGAAACGCCGAGCTCCACCTCGATCCCCTTCCTCGACGCCGGTCCCTCCCCCCCGTAGAGCGCCTCCAGGCCCGGGTCCCCGGGGAAGACCGTCATCAGTTCGCCGATCCACCCCGCGACGGCGCCGTGGATGAACGGGATCCCGCAACGCGCGGCGGCGCGCTGGAGGACGAGGCGCGAGGGGATCTCGTCGAGGGCGTCCACGACGAGGCGGCAGCCGGCGAACAGCGCGTCGGCGTTGGTGTCGTCCACGAACAGGCGGTGGGGAAGGATTTCGACGGCTGAGTTGACGCACCCCGCCCGCCGCGCCGCCGCGGCGGCCTTGCCCTCCCCGATGTTCCCCTCGTCGCAGAGAAGCTGGCGATTGAGGTTGTCCTCGGAGAAGAGGTCCGCGTCCGCCACCACGAGCTCCCCGACGCCGAAACGGGCGAGGTGCTCGACGACCGCGCCTCCCAGCCCCCCCGCCCCCACGACCGCCACGCGCGCCCGGCGCAGGGCGAGCAGCCCCTCCACGCCGAGGGTGCCGACGAGGCGGAGGTACCTGCGGGGAACCGCGCCGCCTGCGAGCGCGGAGATCTCCACCTCCCGCCGTGTCGCACCCGTCGCGGCGGCGATCGCCGCGACGTCGCGGAGCGCGAGCGTGGGGGGGCGGGTCTTGTCGTCAAGGCGGGACCGCACCATCGCCGCGAGCGTATCCGCCATCTCCGCCTCCGGGATTCCCTCTACCCCCGGGGTGCCCCGGGGGCGCGTCAGTCCACCGCCTCGATCCCCTTGATCTCGGGAACCCGGTTCCGCAAGGCGGACTCCACGACGTTCGACAGCGTCATCCTCGCCCCGGGGCAGCCGGCGCAGGCGCCGGCGAGCCGCACCCGAACCACGCCCTCCGCCGTCACCTCGACCAGCGCCACGCTTCCGCCGTGGGCGCCGAGCATCGGCGCGATCTCCTCCCTGATCACCTTCTCGACTTTTTCGCGCATAACTCCTCCGTGAGCCATTCCAGATACTCCCCGCTTCCCCCGACGAGGGGGAACGCGGCGATCTCGGGCACCTCGTAACTGTGGATCCTCTTGACCTCCTCCACCAGGCGCGGGAGCGCGTCGAGACGCGCCTTGGCGAGCACCAGATGCTCGCGGGCGCGCTCCACAACGCCCCTCCAGCGGTAGATCGATTCGCCCTTCGGGTACACGCTGGCGCAGGCCGCGAGACGCGCCTGCACGAGACGGCGCGCGATCCGCCGCGCCTCGCCGGTCTTGTCGCAGGTGATCATCACCACGGCGTATCGCCGCCAGCGGTTCGCCATCGCACGGGCCATGTCAACGGGGCTCGGAATGTCCGATGAGGTTCAGAAACTCCATCCGCGTCTCCTGCCGCGTGCGGAAGCAGCCCCGCATCGCGGAGGTGACCGCCCGCGAGTGCCCCTTCTCGGCGCCGTGGAGCACCATGCACAGGTGGCGCGCCTCGATCACCACCGCCACCCCCTTCGGCCGGAGGTGTTCCTGGATGGCGTCCGCGATCTGGGTCGTGAGCCGCTCCTGTATCTGGAGACGGCGCGCGAACGCGTCGACGAGGCGCGCGATCCGCCCGAGGCCGAGCATCTTCCGGTCGGGAAGGTAGGCGATGTGGCAGCAGCCGTAGAACGGGAGCAGATGGTGTTCGCAGATGCTCAGCAGCTCGACCCCCTTCAAGAGCACCATCTCGTCGCAGATGTCGGTGCTGATCTCCGCGGAGAGGATGGCGGCGATATCCTCGCGGTAGCCGCCGGTGAGGAACGACCAGGCCTGCCGGAGACGCTCGGGGGTCTGTCGGAGCCCCTCGCGGTCGGGGTCCTCGCCGAGCTCCCTGAGCCAGCTCCTCAGCGTCTCCCGCATCGGCCGCCCCTCACCGCTCCTTGAACAGGTCCAGTGTGCGGGCGATCTCCGCCAGCTCGTCGATCGAGACCGTGTCGAGCGTCTTCTTCCTCTTCTCGAGCTGCTCGTTCAGCTTGATCGCCTTCTCCTGCATCTCCCCGTGCGTCTCCTCGGAGCCGCCGTAGAGGCGGAAGTTCTTCCCGCGCGTGACGCGCCAAAGGCCGTCCCGGCAGTCGAAGCCGAGCCCCAGGAGAAGGCGTTTCAGCGCGTTCCTGTCTTTCATATGCAGCCCCGCCCCCCGATCGGCCGGGCCCGGCGCAGAATCACCGGAGCCTGCCCGCCATCGGGGAGATCCTCTTGAAGGTGCGGCCGATCCTGTCGGCCTTCTCGGCGTTCTTCTCGTCGACGCTCCCGCCGCCGTAGTCGCGGTATTCGTACCGGGACGCGGTCCCGCACCCCGCGACGGAAACGCAGAACCCCGCGGCCAGCGCCGCGGCGATCAAGGCGCGCATCGATCCCCTCCGAACTCCTCGGGGTTCAGCACCCCCCCCAGGTAGCTCCCGTAGACCGCCTCGCCGAGCTGCCGCAGCGTCGTGATCAGGTGGGGGCTGAAGAGGCCGATGATCCGAAGCCCCCCGAGGTCGATGAGCCCCGACGGCGCATGCAGTATCTCAAAATGGAGCTGGTATTGGAACTCTTTCGGTATCCGCATCGCGTTGCCGCTCCGCCCGACCGCCGCGAACCGCTCCCCCGCCGCCACCCGGCGCCCGACCGGCAGCGGCGACGGCCCGTCGAGGTGGGCATAGAGCGTGTAGAAGTTGTTCGCGTGGTCGATCAGCACGGTGTAGCCGTAGCCGCTGTCGGGCCCGCCGTTCATCTCGTTGTAGCAGATGAACCCCGCGGCGGCCGCCCGCACCGGGGTCCCGGGCGGGGCGAGGTAGTCCACCCCCTTGTGGTAGGAGATCCCGCTGCGGCGCGCCGCGCCGAACTCCCCCTCGGGCCTCCGGATCGGCGCCCCGGCGACCGGCTGCGCCTCGACCCGGAACCGGGCGACCTCGCGGGCCGACTCCGCCCGGTCGCGCGGGCGCCAGTCAAAGCCCCAGATCGCGGCGACGTCGGCCCCCCCCGCCGGCCCCGCGGCCGTCGCGGCCGTGAGGAGCGCCGCCACGGCGGCGAGAGACGCGGATCTCGGCATCGGCCACACCCCCGTGAAGCGGACTGTCGGACGGGGAGCGGGTCCGCGGCCGTCCCCCTCACTCCCCGCGCGCGAGCGTGTAGACATCCACCCCCGCGGCCCCCGCGGCGAGGAGCGTCGAAACGCACTCGGCCGCGGTCGCCCCGGTCGTGTACACATCATCGACGAGCAGCAGCCGGCGGCCCGCCACGAGGCGGGCGTCCGAAACGGCGAACTCCCCGCGCACGTTCTGCCGCCGCTGCGCCTTCGAGAGGGCGCGTTGCGACGGCCGTCCGCCCCTGCGCGCGAGGGCCCGCTTCTCCACGGCGATCCCCGCGAACCTGCCGAGCACCAGGGCGAGGTCAAGCGACTGGTTGAAGCCCCGCTCCCGGCGGCGTTCCGGGGAGATCGGCACGGGGACGAGCGCGTCGTACGACGCCCCCGGGCACTCGCGGGCGAACGACTCCGCCATGAACGCCCCCAGCGGCTCCGCGAGGTCCCGCCGGTCCCGGAACTTCAGCAGGTGCACGCACTCCCGCAGCGGGCCCTCGTACCGCCCCGCGGAACGGCAGGTGCCGAACCGCGGCGATCGGACCCTGCAGCCGCCGCAGAGGGTGTCGAACGGGACCGGAACGGCGCCGTACACCTGTGTCCCGCACCGGGGGCAGTACGGCTGGCGTATCGCGGGAAGCCGTCCGCGGCAGGGGCCGCAGAGGCCGCCCGGTTCCGCGGGGGCGAGCGCCGCCTCGCAGAGGGCGCACCGGGCCGGCAACAGGAGGCCGAGGAGGCCCCGCCAGAAGGCGACGCACACGGACCGCGTGCCGATGCCGTTCATGGCTCCCGCGCGCCTCCCCGGGAGCCCCCGCGTCAGGTCCCCATCTCCCACGAGGCGAGGTACTTCTTCTGCTCGGGGGTGAGCCGGTCCATCGAAACGCCCATCGCCTTCAGCTTCAGGCGGGCGACCCAGTCGTCGATCTCCGCGGGAACGGTGTAGACCTTCGCCACGAGGCTCCGGTGGCGCTTCACGCAGTACTCGGTGCTGAGGGCCTGGACCGCGAAGCTCATGTCCATCACCGAGGCCGGGTGCCCCTCGGCGGCGGCGAGGTTGATGAGCCGCCCCTCGGCCAGGATGTAGATTTTCCGGCCGTTCGGCAGGACGTACTCGTCCACGAAGTTCCGCACCCCGCGGTTCACCTTCTTCGCGATCTTCTGCAGCCCCTCTATGTCGATCTCCACGTTGAAGTGGCCCGAGTTGGCGACGATCGCCCCGTTCTTCATCGCCTTGAAGTGCGCGGGGCGGATGACATGGATGTCGCCGGTCAGCGTGCAGAACAGGTCCCCGACGCGGGCCGCCTGCGCCATCGGCATCACGCGGTAGCCGTCCATCAGCGCCTCGAGGGCCCGGATCGGGTCGACCTCGGTGACGATGACGTTCGCGCCCATCCCGCGGCAGCGTGAGGCGAAGCCGCGGCCGCACCAGCCGTACCCGGCCACGACCACGGTGCTCCCCGCGAGGAGGATGTCGGTGGCGCGGATGATGCCGTCCACCGTCGACTGCCCGGTGCCGTAGCGGTTGTCGAACATATGCTTGGTGGCCGCGTCGTTCACCGCGATGACCGGGAACCTGAGCGCCCCGTCCTTCTCCATCGCCCGGAGCCGAATGACCCCGGTCGTCGTCTCCTCCATGCTCCCCATGATCTGCTTCGCCATCTCGGGGTGCTCGGAGAGGATCGCGGAGACGAGGTCGGCCCCGTCGTCCATCGTGATGCGCGGGGAGTGCCGTATCGCGGCGTGGATGTGCGCGTAGTAGGTCTTGCGGTCCTCCCCCTTGATCGCCTGGACCTTGATGCCGTACTGCTTCACGAGGCTCGCGGCGACGTCGTCCTGCGTGCTCAAAGGATTCGAGGCGCAGAGCAGCAGGTCCGCCCCGCCCGCCTGGAGCGTCCGCGCCAGATTCGCCGTCTCCGCCGTCACGTGCAGGCACGCGGACATCCGCAACCCCTTCAGCGGCTTCTCGCGCGTGAACCGCTCGCGGACAAGGCGGAGCACCGGCATCTCCGCGTCCGCCCACTCGATCCTCTTCGTCCCCCCGGCCGCAAGACCGAGGTCCTTCACGTCGTATCCCTGTGCGCTCATCGTCACTCCCTGTTCTTGTCCCCCGTCGGCCTAGAGCCCCGCGGCCTTCCGCAGCGCCTCCGCCTTGTCGGTCTTCTCCCAGGTGAAGCTCGGAAGCAAGCGGCCGAAGTGCCCGTTCCGCGCCGTCTCGCGGTAGATCGGACGGCGCAGCTTCAGATGGGCGATCATCCCCGCGGGGGTCAGGGGGAACAGCTTCCGGATGAGGCCGGCGATCTTCTCGTCGGGTATCCTCCCCGTCCCCTCCGTGTCCACGTGTATCGAGAGCGGATCCGCCACGCCGATGGCGTAGGAGAGCTGCACCTCGCAGCGGTCGGCGAGGCCGGCCGCGACGACGTTCTTGGCCACGTAGCGCGCCATGTAGCTCGCGCTCCGGTCCACCTTCGACGGATCCTTCCCGGAGAAGGCGCCGCCGCCGTGCCGGCCGCGGCCCCCGTAGGTGTCGACGATGATCTTGCGGCCGGTCACGCCGGTGTCGCCGGCGGGCCCCCCGACCACGAAACGCCCGGTCGGGTTGACGTGGTAGATCGTCTTGGCGTCGAGCAGCCGCTTCGGGATGATCGGCAGGATGACCTTCTTGATGATCTCGCTGCGGATCTTCGCGTACGGGATCCCGTCCGCGTGCTGCGTCGAGACGACGACCGTGTGGACGCGGACCGGTTTCCCGCCGTCGTACTCCACCGTGACCTGCGACTTCCCGTCCGGACGGAGCCACGAAATGAGCCCCTTCTCGCGGGCGTACGAGAGGCGCTCGACGAGCCGGTGCGCGAGGTGGATCGGGAGCGGCATCAACTCCTTCGTCTCGCGGCATGCGTAGCCGAACATCAGCCCCTGGTCCCCCGCCCCCGCCGCCTTGTGCAGCCCCTGCCCCGCCGTGACGCCCTGCGAGATGTCGGGGGACTGCTTGTGCACGGAGACGAGGATGCCGCAGCTCTCGGCGTCGAAGCCGATGTCGCCAGTCGTGTAGCCGATCTCGCGGATCGTCCTGCGGGCGACCCCCTGGTAGTCGATCTCGGCTTTGGTGGTGATCTCGCCCGCGATCACCACGAGGCCGGTGGTGAGCATCGTCTCGCAGGCCACCCTGCCGTGGGGATCCTTCTCGTAGACGGCGTCGACGATCGCGTCGCTGATCTGGTCCGCGACCTTGTCGGGGTGGCCCATCGTGACCGATTCAGAGGTGAACAGATACCGCGATGCCATTGCGTCCTCCCTTTCTGTGCGTCCCTGCCGCGTGCCGTCAGTCCGTTTCGGCGCGCCTCGTTGCCGTGTAGAGCGCGTCGGCCCTCCGGTACATCTCCAGATCCCCGATATCATACCAGATCCCCCGGAAGACGTAGGCATAAACCTCCTCGCGGGGGCAGAGCCACTTGACGAAGAGACCCGGCGCGTCCATCTTGTTCCCCTCCCGCGCGTACGTCTCGAAGAGCGGGAGCTTCCGGCGCGGGTACAGGTACATCCCGATCGCGGCGAGCGTCGTGGGCGGGTCGGCGGGCTTCTCCACGAAGTTCACGACGCGGTGCGCCGCGTCGACCCGGAGGATGCCGTAGAGCCGCGCCGCCTCCCGGTCGCCGACGTCGTAGGCGGCGACGGTGATCCCCTTCTCCCTGAAGAACGGGATGAGTCTTCCCAGGTCGAGGTCGAAGAGGTTGTCGCCGAGAACGACGAACAGGTCGTCGTCGATCCTCTCCTTCTCGATCACGAACCGGATGTCGCCGATGGCCCCGAGCTTGTCCGCGTCGGAGACCGTCCCGTCGTCGATGACGGCGACCGGGGCGCGGCTGCGCCTCTTCTCAGCCCATTCCCGGAACGACGGGGCGAACCGGCGGTTGGTCACCACGAGGATCCGGTCTATCTCCTCCACCTTGTCGAGCGCGTCGACGATGTAGTCGATGATCGGCCTCCCGGCGATCGGGAGGAGCGGTTTGGCGCGGTCTTTGGTGAGCGGGTAGAGCCGCGTCGCGTACCCCGCAGCCATGATCAGCGCCTTCACCCCGTCCCTCCTCCTCGAAAGATGGAAAAAAGGACCCTGGAGACACCCGGGTCCCCGCATTCCCACCCACGGTACGAGGGTACAGTATATACCGCGTCGAAACGGATGGCAAGCCCCTTGCCCCCGCCCCGCGGGCGCCCCCTCCCCGTGCGCCCGACGCGGCCGGCGCGACGGCCCCCCACGCCCCGCCCGCGGCGGTATTCCGCTTGACATCGGCGTATGAAACTGGTGTAATCGCGCCTACGGGTTGGACGCGATGTGTCCGCGGATACCGAGAGCCGCGGGGGAGGAGATGAATGAGCAATATCCTGAGGAGGCTCGGCGCGGACGGTGCGGGCCAGGGCATCCCCAACTACCCCGGCAGGGAGGAGGGACAGAAGATGGCCATTCAGGACAAGCTGCAGCAGCCGATCGCCCACAGCGAGCTCAAGGAGACCGTCATCAGCCCGGACGCCGAGTTCAAGGGGTCGATGAAGTTCAAGGACTCTTTGCGGATCGACGGGAACTTCGAGGGGGAGATCGACTCCAACGGAACGCTCTTCGTCGGCAAGACCGGCCTCGTGAAGGCCGAGGTCCACGTGGGGAACGTGATCGTCGAGGGGAAGATCGAGGGGAACGTCACCTGCGAGGACAAGATCGAACTCCGGGCGACCGCGAAGATGCTCGGCGACATCCAGGCCGCCCGCCTGACCATCGCCGAGGGGGTCAACATCGTCGGCAAATGCTCCGTGAGCTCGCAGAAGCCGGCGGCGGAAGCGTTCAAGCCCGACCGGCCTTCCCGCCCCGACTTCAAGAAAGGCAGGGACGACAGGTCCGGCGGCGAGCGGTCCGGGATGGGGGGGGGCGCGGACTGACCGATTCGCGGCGCGACGGTGCACACGCGGGGCGGCCGCAGGGCCGCCCTATTTCTTTTCCTCGATATGGCCGAGGGCGCGGCGGCCGAGGGGGGTATCCGTGCCGTAGAGCTCGGCCGCCCGCTGGAGGTGGTAGGCGGCGAGGACGAAACGGCCCTGCTTCTTGTAGTTGATGCCGAGGTTGAAGTGCGCCTCGGCGTTCTGCGGATCCTTGTCGATCAGTCCCTTGTACTCCCTGACCGCCTCCTCGCTGTTCCCCATCACGCCGTGCAGGAACGCCAGATTCATCCTCGCCGCCCGGTATCCCGGATCCTTCGAGAGCGCCGTGCCGAACGCCTCCAACGCCTCCTGGTAGCGCTGGATGTGCATGAAGACGAGGCCGAGGTAGTTGTACGCGGCCGCGTTTTCCGGGTCGAGATCGAGGGCCGCGCGGCACTCCCGGTAGGCGGCGAGGTACTCCTTGGCCTCGATGCGGACCCAGGCGAGGTTGACGCGGAGCGACACGTCCGCGGGGGCCTTCTCGATGCCGCGGCGGTAGACCTCCGCGGCCGCGGCGAGGTTCCCCAGCCGTTCCTGGAGTTCTCCGAGGGCGAGGTACGCCGGGATGTAGCTGGGATTCCGCTCCAGGATGCCGGAGTAGATCCGGACGGCGGCTCGATTCCTCCCGAGTTTCTCGTTCAGGAGGCCCGCCTTCATCGCCGCGTCGAGGTTGTCGGGAGCAATCCTGAGGAGCTCCTGGAACTGGGCGAGGGCGCCCTCGAGATCCCCCTTGCCGAGCATGGCGTCGCCCTTGACCAGGCGGGCGCGCGCGTCATCCGGATCGATCGCGAGCGCCTTCTCCGCCGCGGCGAGCGCGCCCGGCGCATCCCCGTTTCGGAGCGCACGCTCCGCATGGAGGCGGTGCGCCTCCGCGAGCCGGCCCGAGATCTGGAGTTTCGGGTCGAGCGCCCGCGCCTTCTCGTATTGTTCCGCGGCCCCGCGGGGGTCCCCGTTGCGGAGCAGCAGCGCCGCGAGGCCGACGTGCGCGCGGGCGATGCTCTCCCGGAGTTCTATCTCCGGGGAGAGCGCCACCGCCCTGGTGTACATCGAGAGCGCCTGCTCGTACTGCCCCCCGTCGATGAAGGTGTTGCCGAGCCGGATGTAGAACTCCGCGTTCTGCGCGGCCTCGGGCGGCTCTCCCGCCGCCGGCGTCGCGGCGGACCAGGCGGCCAGGCAGGCGGCGACAAGGTGTCGGAACGGGCGGCTCTTCATCGGCGGCACCAGTGTAGCACGGATGGCGTCACAGATCCCGTCTCCCGGATCGCGCATCCCCTATCCGTATCCCGCATCGCCGGTTCCAGGCCCGCCGCAGAAACAATCGTCCCCTTGTCAGCGGATCCCCTCGGGGCTGCCGGCGGTCCCCTCTTCCGGGGGGCAGGAGACGGCCTCCGCGCACCCGGCGAGAAGCGCCGCCGCCGCGCTATTGGCCGGATCGAGGAGCAGGATCTTCTCGAACTCCATCGCGGCGCTCCGCGCGTCGCCCCGTTCGAGGAGGCGCATCCCGCGCCCCGTCAGGTCGATGGCGGCGCGCAGGGCATGCTCCGCGTCGATCGCGGAGCGCTCCCGGGCATAGCCGCCCGATGCGGCCAGGAGCGCGGCGGCGAGGAGACCGCACCTTCGGACCCGCGATTTCATCTTCCCGCGCATCGCACCGCCCTCGCCCGCATCCCGTGTCCCGCGCCCCCCGTCACTCCTCGACCGTGAGCGTGAACTCCTCCGCGCCGCGCCTGAACGTCGCGCCGTCCACGCTGATCCCCACCACCTGTATCCCCGACAGCTCCTCGCCGACGGCGACGGGCCTTCCGTTCACGATGGCGAGGGGACTCTCCTCGTCCCAGATCACCCCCGAGAGGCGGAGGGACGGGATGCTCGCCGCCGCTGTGTTCGATGCGGCGCGCGGCGGAAAGGAACGCGCCCCGTGCGGCGCCGCGGGGCGCGCCGGCGCATCCGCCGCGAAGCGGGGCGGGCGGAGCCGCATCGCCGCCGCGACGACCGCCGCGGCGAGGAGCAGGGCGGCGAGGGCGATCGCCGCGCGGCGGCGCGCGGAAGCGGCGGGCGGCTCCTCGGCGACGAGCCGCTCCTGGAGGATCGTCTTGGCCCTCCCGTTCTCCGCCTTCTTCAGCGCCTTCAGGATCGTGCTCATCCGCCCCTCCCCTCCGCGGCGCCGGCGAAGAGCCGCGGCACCTCCCTGCCTGCCTCCGCGCTCCTGAGCAGCATCCACTCCGCGGCGCCCGCCACCCCGTCCGCGGGGAGGCCGCGGTCCTCCTGGAACCGCTTCACGGCGGCGGTCGTCTTGGCTCCGTAGCCGCCCTCCTCCCCGTCTGGCGGGAACCCGGCCGCCGCGAGGGACCGCTGCAGTTCGCCTACCGCCGGCCCGCGCATCCCCGGCGCGCAGAGACCGGGGAGGGTCACCCCGGCGGGATAGAAATAGACCGCCCGCCCGCAGAGCGCCTCCTCGAGCTCCTGCTCGGCGAGCAGCCGCGTCTCTCCGCCCTGCATGCGGAGCGCCGCCCGCTCCCCCCTGACGCCCGAGAGCACGGCCGCGAGGCGCCCGCCCCGCGGCGCGCGCAGGAACAGGATGCAGGGGAGGTCCATCCGGCGGATGAAATCGACCCCCCCCCAGCACGCGACCGCCTGCATCCCGAAGCATCCGGCGAGGCGGTGAAGATCCCGCTTCTCGCCGAACTCGGGCGGTTCAGTGTCCCCGCGCCCCCACAGGGCGGCAAGCCGCGCCGCGGCTTCCGCCTCGGGGTTCACGGGAACGGCGATGGGAGCGGAGGCGGCCTGCGGTTGCGCCTCCTCCAGCGGCGCCGTGTCGTCCGGCGCCGGCGCCTCCAGCGGCGAAACAACGGGCGTCGGGGGCGCACCCGGCGCCGCCTCCTCGTCGAGCCGCTCCGCGACCGGCCCCAGGACGGTGCCGAGGAGCCCCTCCGCGTCCGCCCCGTTTCCCCCGGCCTCCGCCGCCGCTTCGGCGAGAGGAGCCTTTGCATCCCCCGCTCCCCCCGCGGGCGGACCCGGGAGGGGCGGCGGGGCGGGCCGCGTCGCGTACACCAGGGCGGCCGCGACGGCGGCCGCCGCGGCCCCCGCCGGCAGCGCCGGCATCCAGCGGCGCCGGGCGGCCGCGCCTCGAGGGCCCGGGTGGGCCCGGAGCTCCTCGATCGCGCGCCGCGCGATCCGGCCCGTGATCTTCCTCCTTCCGGCCACGAACCCCACGAGCAGCGCCCGGTCGCAGACGACGTTGATCCTGCGGGGGATCCCTCCCGAGTAGCGGTAGAACCTCCGCATGGCGGCGTCGGTGATGCGGATGGCGGGCGGCCCGTCTCCGGCGGCAACCGCGAGCCGGTACCGGATGTAGCGCGCCGTCTCCGCCGGTGTCAGCGGATTCAGATGGCAGGTGACGGCGATTCTCTGGGCGAGCTGCCTGAGCGCGGGGATCGCGAGCATATCCCGCAGCTCCGGCTGTCCCACCAGGACGATCTGGAGCAGCTTCTCCTTTTCCGTCTCGAGGTTGGAGAGCATCCGGAGCTGCTCGAGCACGGGGAGAGCGAGGTTCTGGCACTCGTCGATCAGCACGACGACGCTGCGCCCCGCCTCATGCTGCGAGAGGAGGTACCGGTTGAGCTCGTCGACGAGCCCCTTCCGGGTTGACGCCCCGCGGTGGCAGGAGAGATCCTCGTTGATGTTCTTGAGCAGCTCCTCGGCGGAGAGGAAGCTGTTGATGATGAACCCGACCTCCGCCTCCTTCTCGATCTCCGCGATGAGCGCCCTGCAGAGCGTGGTCTTGCCGGTGCCGACCTCCCCGCTCACGAGGATGAATCCTTTGCGCTCCCGTATGCCGTAGAGGAGGTGCCCCATCGCCTCGCGGTGCAACGGACTCAGGTAGAGGAAATGGGAGTCGGGGGTGAGGTTGAACGGCCGCTCCTTGAGGTTGTAGAAGTTGGTGTACATCCGCCGCCCGCCCTCCCCTCGCCGCGGCGCCGCGCGGAGCCCTCCCGCGCTCATCCGGACTCACCCGCGGCGGCCGCCGTGCCCCGCGGTCAGTGCACGCCCTCGAGGGAGAGGAGCTCGCGCACCTGCTTCTGCACCTCCCTCGCCTGCCCGACGGCGAGCCCGGGGTCCTCGACCAGCAGCGTCTCCCCGCTCCCCGCGAACTCGTAGACGACGAGCCGGCGCCCGCTTCCCGGCTCGACGATCCTGTCGCGCGGCAGGAGCTTCCGCTTCCGTTCAAGCATCAGGGCGAGGATGTACGAGAAGTTCACGTGCGCGGGCTCGCCTGAATCGAGGTACTTCCTGAGGAGCCGCTCGACCGTGCTCCGGGCGATCGGCTCCTCCTTCTCTTTCGGCGGCTCCGGTTTGAAGCGCCCCTTCCAGGATGAGAGGGCCTCCGCCGCGCGATCCGGCCCCGCGGAACTGTCGAGCGCCGCCCGGCAGGCCGCGCAATAATCCTCGCGCTGATACGACCCGTCGACGGCGAAGAGGAAGGTTTCGTACCGATCCCCGTCCGCGAACTCCCGGGCGCAGCAGGCGCACCGCCTGGCCCGTTTGATGCTGTGCCACTCCTGCGGGTTCCTGGCCATCAGTCCGCGCCCGCCGCAGGGTCCTCCCCAGACGCCTTCCCCGGCTCCCCCTTCGTTTCGCCCCGCGCGGGGGAGGGGGCCTCCTCCGCCCCCCCCGCCGCGGACGCGGGAGCGGCATCCCGCCTCCCCGCGGCGTCATTCGGCTCCTTGGCGGCCTCGTCGACAAAGTTGAGCTGGAGAGTGCTCAGGGCGTTGGCGAGCACCCGCTCCTCCTGCCTCGTCAGGTTCCCCTTCGTCTTCGCCTGCAGGGTCTCGAGCAGGTCGATGCTGCCCCGCGCGGCCTCGAGGTCCTTCTCGGTCTTCCCCGAGACCGGGTTCGCCACCTTGCCCAGCGCCACCCACGCGGAGCCGTGTATGCCCATCAGCAGCGAGAGGAAGCGCGCCTCGTGCACCTTCTCCTTTTCCCTGTCCATTGCATCCCCCTGTGTGATGCCCCGCCGCGGAGTCCGCGGGGAGACGACCCCGCCGGAGGGCCTCTCCCCTCCCCCTCCGTTTCGTTCCGTGCCCCCCCGGGGTGAAACAACCGGCTCTTCGCGCTAGTCGTCGAAGATGCGGTCGAACGCCTCCTTGAAGTCGTAGCCGCCCCGGAAATCGTCGAGGTTGTCCTGTTCGGTCTTGTTGAGGAGGCCGCCGTTGACGAGGTTGAACACCGCCTCGCCGATATCCTCGCACCGGCGCACCCCCCAATGCTCGAGAACGGTCCTCGCCATCGGGCCGTAGCGCTCGATCGCGTGCCGGCGCGCCCCCTCGAGCAGCTCCCGCCCGCTCACGTGCCTCCTCTCGCCGAGCATCCGGTACGTGTAGTCGAGCGCCTCCATCACGAACTGGTAGGCGTCGAAGGCGTACCGGTCGTCGCGCCTGACGATCTCCCGCACCAGCTGTTCCGCCGTCTTCTTCCTGCCCATCCGTCTCGATCCCCTCCCGCATTGCGACACGCCGCCGCACACCCCGCGCTGGTGCGCGCCGTCCCGGGCGACGGGGTCAGCGGCTCTCCGGCAACACCGCCTCGTAGGCGATGCGGTACCGCTCCCGGTCGGCGCCCCGGAGCGAATCGTGGTTGGCCTTCTTGAGCGCGCTGTAGGTCGAACTGGCGTAGAGGACGAGCTGCGCCACGTGGTCCAGTATCTCCTGTTCCATGCTCCGGCTTCGCTCCTCGAACGTCACGAGGATCGCGGCGCCGCCGCCGAGGAGCCGCTTGAGGAAGCCCTTCTCCTCCCTGAGGAGGGCCTCGTGCTCCAGCATCACCAGCGCCGCCCTCACCCCGTCGCAGACCAGGAGAAGGTACTTCAGGAATATCCGCTCGTCGCGCCAGCCGCGGCTCCCCCGGAGGGCGCACGTCGCCTCCCGGATCGCCTCGGCGATATGGTGGAGGATCCCCTCGAGGCGTCTGCGTCTCTTCACCAGCGGGGTCTCCTCGAAACGCTGCTCGAGGAGCCGGATGCAGCACCGGTAGTGGGCGTCGCGCCGCGCCAGATGCACCGCCCTGTTTATCGCGATGTTGACCATAGCTTTCGACGAACAATGTCGGACGGGAGAAGGCGCCGGGGCCTTGTGAACGCCCCGCGGTCGTCTCGTCGCATGGCCCCCGTCGTTCCGTTCCGCGCCCCGTCGCCCCGATCGCCTCCCGGGCGCCTCTCTGCCCCGCCGCGGGGAGATGTCGACCGCGGCGTGCGCGATCGCGAAGGGAGGCGGAGGGGGATCGGCTGGTTCAGGCGCACGGCGGCGGGGATGCCGGCGATGCGCGCCGCGTCGAAGACGTCGCCCGCGGGGCCGCGGCCGCGCGCGGCGGGGGAGAGGGTCGCGGCCGCGCCGCGGGCGACCGTCTCCCGGCCCGCATCCGGCGTGCCGCCCATGCCGATCATCGGGGCCCGCCCGTCGCAGCCCAGGTGGCTGAGCGTCCGGCCCATATCCTTCCCCCCGTGGCGAAGCGCCCGCACGAACGTCGGCGGGCGCGGGGGATCACGCCCTGGCCTTCCTCTTCTTCTCTTCTTCCTTCTTCGCCTTCTTGACCTTCACCGGGCGCGTGGTGTCCACGAGCTCGCAGACCGCCATCGGGGCGCCGTCGCCGCGCCGGTACCCGGTCTTGATCACCCGGGTGTACCCGCCGGCGCGCGCGGCGTAGCGCGGCCCGAGCTCCTTGAACAGCTTCGCCGCCGCCGGCCCGTCGCCGAGGATGCGCATCGCCAAGCGCCGGCTGTGAAGGTCGCCGCGCTTCCCGAGCGTCACCATCCGCTCGGCGAGCCGGCAGACCGCCTTCGCCTTCCCCTCGGTCGTCTGGATCCGCTCGACCGTGAGGAGACTGCAGACCGCGTTCGAGAGCATCGCCCGCAGGTGGGCCGGCTTCCGGTTGAGTTTCAGCGTCCGCTTCCTGTGCCTCATCGTCGATATCCCATCCCCTCTCCCGGCGCCGCCCTATTCCGGCAGCTCCTTTTTCGCCGCAAAATCCATCCCGAGGGACAACCCCATCTCGCCGAGCTTGTTCTTGATCTCGGCGAGCGATTTCTTCCCGAAGTTCCTGTACTTCAGCATCTCCGCCTCGCTCTTCTGCGTCAGATCCCGGATCGTCTTGATCCCGGCGGCGTTGATGCAGTTGGCGGCGCGGACGGAGAGCTCGATCTCGGTGATGGGGGTGTTCAGCTTGCGATCGAGCTCAAACTCCTCGACCCTCTCCTTCTGCTGCTGCTCCTCGTCCTCCATCCGGACCGGATGCGCGGTGTAGTCCACGAACACCGTGAGGTGCTCCCGCAAGATCGAGGCGGCGTGGATCAGGGCATCCACCGGCTTGACCCTGCCGTCGGTCCAGATCTCCAGGATCAGCTTGTCGTAGTCGGTGATCCGGCCCACGCGCGTATCCTCGACATGGTAGGCGACCCGCGTCACCGGGGTGAAGATCGAGTCGATGGGGATGATCCCGATCGGCTGCCCCTCCCGCTTGTTCCCCTCCGCCGGGCGGTAGCCCCTCCCGATCTCGACCGTCAGCTCGGCCCCGAAGGAGAGCTTCTTGTTCAGGGTGGCGATATGGTGGGACGGGTTCACGACCTCGACGGTCCCGTCGGTGACGATGTCCCCCGCCGTGATCTCGCCCATCTTCTCGGTTTTGATCCCGATCGTCTTGGGCTCGCGGCTGTGGGAGACGAGGAGCACCTTCTTCAGGTTGAGGACGATCTCGGTGACGTCCTCGACGACGCCCTCGATCGTGTCGAACTCGTGGAGCACCCCGGCGATCTTCACGGTGGTGATCGCGGTGCCCTCGATCGAGGAGAGGAGGACCCTGCGCAGGGCGTTGCCCATCGTGTGCCCGTAGCCGCGCTCGAACGGTTCAGCGATGAACCTCGCGTAGGTGTCCTGCTCGGTCTCCGGATCCACGGACAACCGCTTGGGCATCTCGAACTTCGCCATTCGTATAACCATATCAGCACCCTCTCCTTGTCTTCCGCCCGATCACTTCGAGTAGAGCTCCACCACTAGCTGCACGTTCACCGGTACCGCGATATCCGACCTCTCGGGCAGGCGGACCATCGAACCTTTCATCGCCTCTCGGTCCATCGACAGCCAGGCCGGGACCTCGCGCTTCGCGGTGGCGTCGAGGTTCTTTTTCACCTCCGCCCGAACGCGCTCCCCGGGCTTCACCTCGACGGCCTGCCCGGCCCGGCACTGGTAGGAGGGGATGTTCACCGTGCGCCCGCCGACGCGGAAATGCCCGTGACAGACCATCTGGCGCGCCTGGGCCCGCGACGGGGCGAACCCCATCCGGAAGACGACGTTGTCGAGCCGGGTCTCGAGGAGCTGGAGCAGCGTGTCGCCGGTGATCCCTTTGCGGCGCTGGGCCCTGTCGAACAGCACGCGGAACTGTTTCTCCAGCATCCCGTACATCCGGCGCAGCCGCTGCTTCTCCCGCAGCTGCTCGGCGTAGGCGGTGGTCTTGCGCTTCCGCGCCCCGTGGACCCCCGGCGCCGGGCGGCCGCGTTCGATCGGGCACTTGGCCATCTCGCACCGCGGCCCCTTCAGGAAGAGTTTCATCCCCTCCTGGCGGCAGAGCCGGCACACCGGACCTGTGTATCTTCCCATGGTATCCTCTTCCTCCTGCCCCTGCGTTCAGCACCCGCGCGGCCGCCGGGGCGTTCCGCCCCCGCGCGGCGTCCGTTACACCCTGCGGCGCTTCGGCGGCCTGCAGCCGTTGTGCGGGATCGGCGTGACGTCCCGTATCGCGGTGATCTGGAGGCCCGCGGCCTGCAGCGCCCTGATCGCGGACTCGCGCCCCGCGCCGGGGCCCTTGACGTTGACCTCGATCTCGCGCATCCCGTGCGCCACGGCGCGGCGGCCGCAGTTGGTGGCCACGACCGTGGCGGCGAACGCGGTGCTCTTGCGCGCCCCCTTGAACCCCGATGAGCCCGCGCTGGCCCAGACGACCACGTTCCCCCGGTTGTCGGCGATGCTCACGATCGTGTTGTTGAACGACGCCAGGACGTGGGCGACGCCCCGCGGAGCGCTGCGCCACGCCTTGCGCTTCGTCGTCGCCGTCCTCGGCCCCCTCTGCTCCCGTTCCTGTGCCATGCTCTCCCTTTCTCCCGTTCCCGGCCGCGCCGCCTACGCGATCTGGCCCTGCTTCTTCATCGACGCCTTGCGCTTCACGCCGACGGTCTTCCGCGGCCCCTTCCGGGTGCGGGCGTTCGTGCTGGTCCGCTGGCCGCGGACCGGCAGCCCGCGGCGGTGCCGCATCCCCCGGTAGCTGCCGATGCTCATCAACCGCTTGATATTGCCCGCCACCTCCCGCCGCAGGTCGCCCTCGACCCGGCAGGTGTTCTGGATCACGGAGGCGATCTTCGCCACCTCCTCCTCGGTGAGGTCTTTAGCCCTCGTGTCGGGATTCACCCCGGCCGCGGCGAGGATCCTCGACGCCTTCGCCGGCCCGACGCCGTAGATGTAGGTGAGGGCCGTCTCGACCCGCTTCTCTTTCGGTATGTCGACCCCTACGATGCGCGGCATAGCGCTGCTCCTTGTTCGTTGTTCAGGACACTCCCGATCGCCGTCTCCCATCCGGCCGGATGCTGGAAACGGGAACCCCTACGCGGTCTTCACCCCTGCTTCTGCTTGTGCCGCGGGTTGGAGCAGAGCACCCGCACCACCCCCTTGCGGCGGACGATCTTGCACTTCTCGCAGATCCTGCGCACCGACGCTTTGACCTTCATGGCATCCCTTCGGGGCCCCCGCGCATCGCGTATCCCGCGCGGGCCGCCCTCACTTGACGCGGTAGACGATCCGTGCCTTCGCCAGGTCGTACGGGGACATCTCGAGCAGCACCTTGTCCCCCGGGAGGATCCTGATGAAGTGCATCCGCATCCTGCCCGAGATATGGGCAAGGACGCGGTGCCCGTTCTGGAGGTCCACCCGGAACATCGTGTTCGGGAGCACCTCCGCGACGACCCCCTCGACCCTTATCGCTTCTTCCCTTTTGGGCATGTGAGCACCTCTGGACCGTTCTCCGTGATCGCGATCGTGTCCTCGTAGTGCGCCGAGGGCCTTCGGTCCCGCGTTACGACGGTCCATCCGTCCGACAGGACCCGCACCGCGTGCGAGCCCGCGTTGATCATCGCCTCGACCGCAAACGTCATCCCCGGCTTGAGCCTCGGCCCGGTGCGGGGCTTCCCGTAGTTCGGAATCTGCGGATCCTCGTGGAGCCGCGCGCCGATCCCGTGCCCGACGTAGTCCCGCACCACCGAGAAGCCGCCCGTCTCGGCGCGGCGCTCGATCGCGTGCGAGAGATCGAAGAGCCACCCGCCCGCCACCGCCTGGCGCACCGCGTCGTCGACCGCGAGCCGCGCCGCCTCCGCCAGACGTGCCTTTTCCGAATCCACCGCGCCCACCGCGAAGGTGCGCGCCATGTCGCCGAAGTAGCCGCCGTGCTCGACGCCCGCGTCGATGCTCACCAGGTCGCCCGTGCGCAGCTCGCGGCGCCCCGGGATCCCGTGGACGACCTCCTCGTTCACCGACACGCAGATGGTCGCGGGGTACCCCCGGTACCCTTTGAACGCCGGGCGCGCCCCGCGCTCCCTGATGAACCGCGCGGCCGCCGCGTCCAGATCCCTCGTCGCCACACCGGGCTCGATCATCGCCCCGAGCGCCTCCATCAGGGACGCGGTGATCTCGCACGCAACGCGCATCTTCTCGAGTTCGCCCGGGGACTTGATATTGATCATTCCCTGCCCAGCACCCGCATGATCTGGATGAACGTCCCCTGCACCGGCGCGTCGCTGTTCACCGTCGCGAGCAGATTGCGCGCCTCGTAGTAGCCGATCAGAGGGGCGGTCTGCGCCTCGTAGACCCTGAGCCGGTTGAGGATCGTCTCCTCGCTGTCGTCCGCCCTCGCGGCGAGCGGTCCGCCGCACGCGTCGCAGACCCCCTCGACCTTCGGCGGCACGTTGACCAGGTGGAAGCTCGCGCCGCAGGATCTGCAGACCCTGCGCCCGCCCAGGCGCTGCAGGATCACGTCCTGGTGGGTCTTCATGTAGAAGACCTTGTCGAGGTTCTGCCCGAGCTCCGCGAGAAGGGCGTCGAGCCCCTCCGCCTGGGGGAGCGTGCGGGGGAACCCGTCGAGGAGGAAGCCGCGGCGGCGGCAATCCTGCTTCGAGAGGCGCTCCCGCACGAGGCCGACGGTGATCTCGTCCGGCACCAGGTCTCCCTTCCCCCAGTAGCGGTCGTGCGCCGCCGTGCCGAGCTCCGTTCCCGCCTTGTACGCCTCGCGAAACATATCCCCGGTCGAGATGTGCGGGATCTTGAACTCCTCGCAGAGCACCTTCGCCTGCGATCCTTTGCCCGCTCCCGGGGGGCCCAGTAGTATGAGTCTCATTGCATTGATCCCGTATGTCCGCTCTCGGATCCCAGATTTCAGATCCCGGATCTGAAAGTTCAGATCCGAGACCCCGGATCCCGCCGCCGTATGTGCGCGCCGCCCGTTCAAATGGCGGGGCGAACCCGCCCCGTCACCGCCCGCGGATGCGTCCCTTCCGCATGAACCCCTCGTAGTGGCGCATCACGAGGTGCGACTCCACCTGCCGCATCGTGTCCAGCATCACGCCCACGATGATCAAAAGCCCGGTTCCGCCGAAGAACTGCGAGATCGTGTAGCTCACGTTCATATAGCCCGCGATGAAGCTCGGGAAGACCGCGATCGCCGCGAGGAAGAACGCGCCGGGGAGCGTGATGCGGTTCATGACCCGTTCGAAGAACTCCGCGGTGGGCTTGCCGGGCCGGATGCCGGGAACGAACGCCCCGCTCTTCTTCATGTTGTCGGCGAGATCGATCGGGTTGAAGGTGATGGCGGTGTAGAAGTAGCAGAAGAAGATGATCAACACGACCTCCAGGAGCGTGTACAGGAGCGCCCCGGGACGCAGCGCCCCCATCGCCTCCCTGAGCCAGTCGGTCTGGACGAAGCTCCCGATCGTGGCCGGGAAGAGCAGGATCGAGGAGGCGAAGATGATCGGGATGACCCCCGCCTGGTTGACGCGCAGCGGGATATAGGTGCTCTGGGCGCTGTAGATCTTCCTACCGCGTATCTGCTTGGGGCGCTGTATGGGGATGCGGCGCTGCCCCTCCGTGACCAGCACCACGCCCGCGACGACGAGCGCGGCGAGCAGCGCCATCCCCGCGACCGCGAACGGGCGGATCGTACCGGTCCGCACCAGCTCGTAGACCTCGTAGACGGCGCTGGGCATCCGGGAGATGATCCCGGCGGTGATGATCAGCGAGATGCCGTTCCCGATGCCGTTCTCGGTGATCTGCTCCCCGAGCCACATGATGAAGATGGTGCCGGCGGTGATGGTGATCATGATCATCAGACGCGTCGCCCATCCCGGGTTCGGGATGATGAGCCGCCCGCCGAAGCTGGCCGGGTTCTCCAGGAAACGGCTGATCATCGCCGACTGGAAGAGGCAGAGGAACACCGTCCCGTAGCGCGTGTACTGGTTGATCTTGCGCCGCCCCGCCTCCCCCTCCTTGGCGAGCCGCTCGAGGGAGGGGACGACCGCGGTGAGCAGCTGGAGGATGATCGAGGCGCTGATGTACGGCATGATCCCGAGGGCGAAGATGGTGCAGTTCGACAAGGCGCCGCCCGAGAACATGTTCATCATCCCGAACAGGTTGCCGCCGGTCCCCTGCGTCCGCTGGAGCTCGTCGAAGAAGAGGCCGAGGGCCTTGGCGTCGACGCCCGGCGTGGGGACCCAGGCGCCGAGCCGGTACACGATCAGCATGCCGAGCGTGAACAGTATCCGGCTTCGCAGTTCGCCGATCCTGAACATGTTCCTGAACGCCGCGATCATCTCACTCCGCTCCCGGCGTCGGCGCCCCGGCCGCGGCCGGCGCCGCCTTCGGCGGCGCGGCGATCCGCGCCGTGCCCTTCGCCGCTTCGATCTTCTTCCGCGCGGAGACGCTGAACGCGTCCGCGACGACATCGAGGCGCTTCGTGAGCGCCCCCTCGCCGAGGATCTTCACGCCGTCGCAGGACCGCCGCACGATGCCCCGGGCGGAGAGGGCCTTGGCGTCCACCACGCTCCCCTCGTCGAAGACGTCCAGGCGCCCGACGTTGACCGTTTCGACGCGGGGCCGCCGCGGGGCGCGGAATCCGCGCTTGGGGATCCGGCGGATGAGCGGCATCTGGCCGCCCTCGAAGCCGGGCCTGATCTTCGCCCCCGACCGCGCCTTCTGCCCCTTGTGGCCGCGGCAGCTCGTCTTGCCGTGGCCGGAACCGGGCCCCCGGCCCCTGCGCTTGGCGCCGCGCCGCGCCCCCTCGTTGTTTTTCAGCTCGTGCAGTCTCACCCTAGTCGAGCCCCCTTCCCGCCATCACCTGCGCGCGCGTCCGCAGCCCCTCGAGCGCGACGAACGTCGCCTTCACGACGTTGATCGGGTTCTTCGATTTCAGCGACTTCGCAAGGACGTCCTTCACCCCCGCGAGGTCGAGGACGATCCGCATGCCGCCGCCGGCGATGATGCCGGTGCCGGGGGCCGCGGGTTTCAGGAGCACGCGCGCCCCCCCGAAGACACCGATCGTCTCGTGGGGGATGGTGGCGCCGCGGCGCTGGACGTGCACGATCCTCCGCCGCGAGCCCTCGGAGCCTTTCTTGATCGCCTCGGCGATCTCGTTGGCCTTCCCGAAGCCGTAGCCGATGTTCCCTTCCCGGTCGCCGCATACGACGAGGGCGCTGAAGCTGAAGCGGCGCCCGCCCTTGACCACCTTGGCGCAGCGGTTGATGCTCACGACCTTTTCCTGTATCTCTCCGGGGGCCGCTTCGCGGTTCCTGTCGCGATCCCGGTTCCTGTCCCGATCCCGTCTCTCCGCCACCGACTCCTCCTTGCGGGCGCAACGCCGTCGCCGAGGCACCCGTCCCTGGTTCACGGCCGTTCCCGGCCGGCGCGTCAGAAGGTGAGCCCGCCCGCGCGCGCCCCGTCCGCCAGCGCCTTCACCCGCCCGTGATAGCAGTACCGGTTCCGGTCGAACACCACCGCGGCGACGCCCTTGGCCTTGGCCATCTCGGCGATGAGGGTTCCGACGATCCCCGCCGCCTCCTTGTTCCCCGTCTTCTTCGCCGTCCCCGCCGCCTTCTCCTTGAACGCGGCGGAGCGGGTCGACACCGCGGCGAGCGTCAGGCCCCGGTCGTCGTCGACGAGCTGCGCGTAGATATGCGCCGCGCTGCGGAACACGCTCAGGCGCGGCCTCGCGGCCGTGCCGTGGATGCGCTTCCTGACGCGCATCTTCCTCCTCCACCGTGCTGCGTCGCTTCTCTTCATCGTGTCGGGAACCTTATGTTAGCGCGACGGTGCATCGCTGCGACCGCGTCACGAGGTCGTGGCGACCGCCTTGCCCGCCTTGCGGCGCACCCTTTCGTCCTTGTACCGTATCCCCTTGCCCTTGTACGGTTCCGGGGGGTAGAAGCCGCGTATCTCCGCGGCGACCTGGCCGACCGCCTGCTTGTCGCACCCGGTCACCGTCAGCATGTTCTCCTTGCCGAGGGTGATCCGGATCGTCTCGGGGAACTCGTAGTCGATCGGGTGCGAGAAGCCGAGCTGGAGCACCAGGCGGCGCCCCTCGATCTTGGCCTTGTAGCCGACGCCGACGATCTGGAGCGTCTTTTCGTACGGCTTCGACACGCCGCGGACCATGTTGGAGATCAGCGTGCGCGTGACGCCGTGAAGGGCCGAGCCGTTCTTCGCCCCCGGCGCGCACGCGACCTTCACCTGCGTCCCCTCCACGGCGGCGGAGATGCCGTCGGGGAGCTTCAAGGCCAGCTCGCCCTCGGGTCCCTTCACCGTGACGCTCCGCCCCGCGAAGGCCACCTGCACCTTCGGCGGCAGATCGATCGGTTTCTTTCCCACCCGCGACATTGTCGTACTCCCCTTTGACGTTGCCCCACACACCGCGCCACAACCGCGACAGCCCGCCCGCGGCGGACTCCCCGCTTACCAGGCGTAGCAGAGGATCTCCCCGCCGACCCCTTCCCTGCGGGCCTGCGTATCGGTCAAGACCCCCTTCGGGGTCGTGAGGATCGCCACGCCGAGCCCGCCGAGCGGCCGCGGGATCTTCTTCTTGTCGACGTACTTCCTGCTGCCGGGCGTGCTCACCCTCCGGAGGCCGCGGATGACCTCCTTGCCGCCGGGGGCGTACCGCAGGTACACCCGAAGGATCCCCTGCGGGGGGGCGTCCGCGATCTTGAAATCATCCACGAACCCCTCGCTCTTGAGCACCCGCACAAGGGCGAGCTTCAAGGTCGACTTCGGGATGTCCACGAACTCGCGGCGCGCCTTGCTCGCATTGCGAATCCGGGTCAGCATATCCGCAACCGGATCGGTCATCGTCATACAATCCATCCTTATCTATCTGTCGCCGCAGCGGCCGCGAGGATCAGAGGAGCACCGCAGCGCTTCTTCCCCTCCGAGGCCCCCGTGCGCCCTGCGGCAACGGCTACCAGCTGGCCTTCACCACGCCCGGGATCTCGCCGCGCGACGCGAGCTGGCGGAAGCAGATCCGGCACATCTGGAACTTGCGCAGGTAGCCCCTCGACCGGCCGCACCGCAGGCAGCGGGAATACCCGCGCACCTCGAACTTCGGCGCGCGCGCCGACTTCACCCTCTGACACGTCTTTGCCATACCCTTTTCGTCTCCCGTCTCCCCCCCGTCTCCAGGGGGATCACTTCTTCGCGAACGGCATCCCCAGGAGCTCGAGCAGCGCTTTCGACTCCGCGTCGGTCTTCGCCGAGGTGACGATGGCGATATCCATTCCCTGGGGGCGCTTGATCTTGTCCAGCTCGATCTCGGGAAAGATGCTCTGCTCGACGACGCCGAGCGCGTAGTTCCCGCGCCCGTCGAACGAGGAGACCGGAACCCCGCGGAAGTCCCTGATCCTGGGAAGCACGACACTCACGAGGCGGTCGAGGAACTCGTACATCATCGCGCCGCGGAGGGTCGTCTTGCAGCCGATCTTCGACCCGCTGCGCAGCTTGAAGTTCGAGATGCTCTTCGACGACTGCGTCATGGCGGGCTTCTGCCCGGTGATGAGCGCGAGATCCGCCGCCGCGTCGTCGAGGATCTTGGAGTCCTGGGTCGCCTCCCCGACGCCCATATTCACCACGATCTTCTTTAGGCGCGGCGCCTGCATCCTGTTCGCGTACCCGAAGCGCTTGATCAGTTCGGGCACGATCTCCTTCGTGTACCGTTCACGCAACCGCGACATAGATCACTCTCCATCCTTCGCACGGCCCGAGCCGGGCGGACGGCGCGCTACGCCTTCCCCACCGGCTCCCCGCACACGCGGCAGCACCGCACCGCGCTCCCGTCGGCGAGCTGTTTGCTTCCCGTCCGCACCCCGCGCCGGCACTTCGCGCAGTACGGCATCAGGTTCGATATGTGGATCGACCGTTCCTTCTGGACGATCCCCCCCTTGGGGTTCTTCTGCGTCGGGCGCATATGCCGTTTCGAGAGGTTGAACCCCTCGACGATCGCCCGCTGGGTGCCGGGGAAAACCCTGAGCACCGTGCCCGTCTTCCCGGCGAAACGCTCCCGGCCCGCGACCGCGACGACCAGGTCGCCTTTCCGTATCCTTGTCTTCATCGCTCTCCGTTCCCGACCGCCGCCCTCAGATCACCTCGGGGGCGAGCGAGATGATCTTCATGAAGTTCCTGTCGCGCAGCTCGCGCGCGACCGGTCCGAATATCCTCGTCCCCTTGGGGTTGTTCTGCTGGTCGATGATCACCGCGGCGTTGCGGTCGAACCTGAGGAACGACCCGTCCTCGCGCCGAATCGGCTGGCGCGTCCTGACCACGACCCCCCGCACGACCTCGCCCTTCTTGACGATCCCGTCGGGCACCGCCTCCTTGACCGAGGCGATGATCACGTCCCCGACGTGGGCGTACCGCCTCCCGGATCCCCCCAGGACCTTGACGCACGCGATCTGGCGGGCGCCGGAGTTGTCGGCGACGTCGAGGCGCGTCCGCAGCTGTATCATGACGCCGCTCCCCCGGGCGTGTGCCCGGCTGTGCCGGCATCCGAAAGATCGTGCGCCGCGCCCGCGTCCGCCGCCGCGGCCCTTTTCTCCCTCGGCCCGCGGATCGACTCCTCGATCTCCTGGACCTCGGCCTCGGTCGCCGCCGGCCCCCCGAGCCCCCGGCCCTTCGCGATGACCTCAACGAGACGCCACCGCTTCAGCCGGCTCATCGGCCTGCACTCCTCGATGCGGACGGTGTCGCCCTCCTCGGCCCGCCCCTGCTCGTCATGCACGTAACAGCGCGTGCGGGCGGAGATCACCTTGTCGTACCGCGGGTGGCGCTGTACGCGCCTGACCTCCACGATGGCGGTCTTGGCGCTCGGGACGGAATCCACCGTCCCGACCCGCGTCTTCCTCTTGCCCCTGGTCTGGTTCGTCATCACGCCTCTGTCTCCTTCACGGCCGCCTCACCCGAGGCGGGGCGCCCCTTCAACACCGTGAGGGCCCGGGCGATGTCCTTCCGTATCGCGCCCACCCGACTGTACTGCTCCATCTGCCCCGTCATCGCCTTCACCCTGAGGGCGAAGAGCTCCTCCCGCCACCCGGCAAGGAGGTGGTGCAGCTCCTCCGGCGCCTTCTCACGCATCTCCTTGGCTTTCACCGTCGTGCCCCCTCGTCGCGCCCGGCCGGGCGCCTACCGCATCGTGCTCCGCGAAACAAACCGGGTCCTGATGCCGAGCTTGGCGGCGGCGCGGCTCATCGCCTCCTGCGCCGTCGCCGGGCCGATGCCGTCGACCTCGAACAGGATCCGTCCCTTCCTCACCACGGCCACCCACGTCTCCGGGGCGCCCTTCCCCTTCCCCATCCGCGTCTCGGCCGGTTTCTTCGTGACCGGCTTGTCGGGGAATACCCGTATCCACACCTTCCCGTGCCGCTTCAGGTGGCGCGTGACGGCGACGCGCGCGGCCTCGATCTGGGTCGTCGTCACCCACGCGTTCACGAGGGACTGGAGACCGTACTCGCCGAAGGCGACCGTGGTGCCCCGGGTCCCGTGCCCCTTCATGATGCCGCGCTGCTGTTTCCTGAACTTGCTCTTAGCCGGCTGGAGCACCATCCCGAACAACCTCCCTTCCCGGAACCTTTTCGCCCTTGTAGATCCAGACCTTCACGCCGATCTGCCCGTACGCGGTGCGCGATTCGGCGAAACCGTAGTCGATCTCCGCGCGGAGGGTGTGCAGCGGTATCTTCCCCTCGCGGTACGCCTCCGATCGCGCGATCTCGGCGCCCCCGAGGCGGCCGGCGCAGTGTATCTTCACCCCCTGGGCCCCCGCGTCCATCGTGAGCGACACGGCGCGTTTCATCGCGCGGCGGAACGAGACGCGCTTGAGGAGTTGGGAGGCGACGTTCTCCGCGACGAGCTGGGCCTCGACCTCGGGACGCTTGATCTCGGTCACGTCCAGCACGATCTCCCTGCCGGTCATCTCGGCCAGCTCGTCCCGCAGCTTGTCGATCTCGGCCCCCTTGCGGCCGATGACGATGCCGGGGCGGGAGCTCCAGATATTGATCCTGACCTTCTTCCCGTAGCGCTCGATGCAGACCCTGGCGATCCCCGCGAAGCCCAGGCGTTCCTTGATGAACCCCCTGATCTTCACATCCTCGTTCAGCATCGTCCCGAAGTCGCGCTTGGCGCCGTACCATTTGGAGCGCCACTCCTGGTTGATCCCGAGCCGAAGCCCGATCGGATTAACTTTCTGCCCCACGTGTGCCTCCCTGTGCCCTCGCGCCGCGTTCCGCCCGCGCCGTCTTCGCCGCGGGCGCCTTCCTGCCGGACGTCTTCGTGTCGGATGCCGGCTCCCCCTCGCGCACCACGATGGTGATCCGGCTCGTCCGCTTCCGTATCGGCGTCGCCCTCCCCATCGCGCGGGGCATATACCGTTTGAGCGTCGGGCCTTCGTCGACGAACGCCTCCCGCACGACGAGCGGCACCGGCTTCTCCTTCCCCGTCGCGTTCGCCACCGCAGAGTCGAGGATCTTGCGCACCGGCCCCGCGCCCCGCTTGCGGCACATCCGGAGCGCCTGCGCGGCGTCCTGCACGCTGCGCCCGCGGATCAGATCGACCACGAGGCGCGCCTTCCGCGGCGCGATCCGCAGGTAGTTCCCCACCGCCTTCGCCTCTTTCATCTATCTGTCCTCTCGCTCGATCGCCCGATCGCTCACTTCGCCGCCGCCGACTTCTCGGTGTGCACCCCGTGCCTCCGGAAGGTCCGCGTGGGCGCGAACTCGCCGAGCTTGTGTCCGACCATGCTCTCGGTGACGAAGACCGGGATGAACTTCTTCCCGTTGTGCACCGTGAAGGTGTGCCCGACGAAATCCGGGACGATGGTGCTCCGACGCGCCCATGTCTTCAACGGCCGCCGCTCGTTGCCGCGGTTCATCCGCTCGACCTTCTTGAGAAGCTTCTCGTCGACGTAGGCGCCCTTCCGTATCGATCGTGCCATTGTTTCTCCTCACCCGGTTCCCGGTCCGCGGCGGGCAATTACGCCTTGCCGCTTCCTCCGCGCCGACGCTTCTTCACCCTCGCCTTGACGACGTGGCGCGCCGGCTTTCTCCTCGAGCGGGTCTTGCCGCCCTTCGCGAGCACCCCCGTGGGCGAACACGGATGCCGCCCGCCGGAGGACCGCCCCTCTCCGCCGCCCATCGGATGATCGACCGGGTTCTGCGCCACGCCGCGCACCTTCGGGCGCCGCCCGAGCCAGCGGCTGCGCCCCGCCTTGCCGAGGCGCACCGCCTCGTGCTCGCTGTTCCCGACCTGCCCGACGACGGCCATGCAGCGCACGTTGACGAGCCGCACCTCCCCGGAGGGGAGGCGCACGTGCGCGTAGGCGCCGTCGCGCGACAGGAGCTCCGCGCCGTTGCCCGCCCCGCGGGCGAGGATCCCCCCGGCGCCGGGGCGCAGCTCGACGCTGTGGATCTGCGTCCCCAGCGGGATCTCGGCGAGCGGCAGCGCGTTGCCGATCCGCGGCTCGATGTTCTGGCCCGACACGACCGTGTCCCCGACCCCGAGCCCGACCGGCGCCAGGATGTACCGCTTCTCTCCGTCGGCGTAGTGCAGGAGGGCCAGGCGCGCCGCCCTGTTCGGGTCGTACTCGATGGCGGCGACGCGCGCGGGGATCCCCGCCTTGTTCCGCTTGAAGTCGACGATCCGGTAGCGCCGCCGGTGCCCGCCGCCGAGGTGGCGCACCATGATGCGCCCCATGAAGTTCCTGCCCGCCTTCTTCCGGACGGCGACGGTCAGGCGCTTCTCGGGGGACCGCTTCGTGATCTCCTTGAAATCGTGCCCCGTGATCCAGCGGCGGCTCGGGGTCGTGGGCCGGTATGTCTTGATTCCCATAATCTCACTCCACCTTTACACGCTCTCTGCGTCGCCACGGATCGACGCGGATCGTCACGGACAGATTCTGCATTCCCTGCTCTTCACGCATCCGTGAAGATCCGTGGCAACGATACCGTACATCAGGTCGCGTACTCGATCGTGTCGCCCTCGCGCAGCGTCACGATCGCCTTCTTCCAATCGGGGGTCTTGCCGACCTGCCACCGCACCCGTTTCAGCTTGCCCCGCATCGTGATCGTGTTGACCTTCGTCACCTTCACCTTGAAGGCGGTCTCCACGGCCTTTCTGATCTCTATCTTGTTCGCCCGGATGTCCACCGCGAAGGCGTACCGGCCGCCCTCGCCGGCCCCGCCGCCCGCCTTCTCGGTGATCACCGGCCCCTTGATGATGCCGCGCCTGTCGCTCATGTCAGAGTCGCTCCTGCAAAAACTCGAACTCCCCCCGCGCCATCACGACGGCCCCGTGCGCCATCAACAGCCAGGCGCTCAAGGCGCCGCGCTGCGCAACGGAGGCGCCGGGGATGTTCCGGGTCGCCCTCTCGACGGCCGGATCCGGCGCGCCCAGGACGATCAGCGGGGCGTTCGCCGCGCCGATCGTCTTCAGCCACCCCGCCATCTCCTTCGTCTTGGCGGGACGGGCGACCGCGTCCACGAGCACGATCTCGCCCCCCCGCACCTTGTCCGCGAACGCCGCCGCGAGCGCCTTGCGCCGCAGCGCCTTGGGGATCGAACGGCCGAAATCCCGCGGCTTGGGACCGAACGTGGCCCCGCCGCCGCGCCAGACCGGGGAACGGCGGTACCCCGCCCGCGCGCGGCCGGTCCCCTTCTGCCGCCACGGCTTCTTCCCCGATCCCGCCACCTCGCCCTTGGTGAGGGTCGAGGCGGTCCCCGCCCGCCGGTTGCGCCGGTAGCCGGTGATCACATCGTGCAGCAGCTGCGGGTTCGCGCGCGCCGTCCGAAGCTTCTCGGAAACCGCGACCTCGCCCGCCGCGCGCCCGTGTTTGTCCACTACCTTGAGTGTCTCCATCGTCGTCACGCGTCTCCCGTCGGTTGCCCCCTCACAGCCTGATCTTGATGTCCACCCCGGCGGGCAGGTTGAGCTTCTTCAGCTCGTCGATCGTCTTCGCGGTCGGGTCGAGGATATCGAGCAACCGCTTGTGCGTCCTGATCTCGAACTGTTCCCGCGACTTCTTGTCCACGTGGGGGGAGCGCAGCACCGTGTAGCGCTCGATCTCCGTGGGGAGCGGGATGGGACCGCACAGCTTGGCCCCGGTCCTCTTGGCCGTCTCGACGATCTCCTCGGCTGACTGGTCGAGCACCCTGTGGTCGTACGCCTTCAGCCGTATCCGAATCCTCTGTTTCGCCATCGCTCCCTCGTCTGTCCTGTCCTTCTCTTCGGGCCTTCAGGCGCCGCCGCGGCCCGAGATCCGCCTTATTTGATGATCTCGCTGACCCTTCCCGCGCCCACCGTCCGGCCGCCCTCGCGCACCGCGAACCGCAGCCCCTTCTCCATCGCGATCGGCGTGATCAGCTCGCACTCCACCG
>JAAYCL010000009.1 GCA_012729785.1 Chlamydiota bacterium
CTCCCCGATTCACGGGTTCCCTCATCATCTCGTCCCTCTGCGTCGCCTTCCTCCCGTGGCTCTCCTTCCGCTTCCTCCTCCCCGCCCTCCTCCTCGCGGCGATGCACGCGCGCCGGGCGTGGACCGATGAAAACCCGCGCCGCCGCGCGGCGGCCCTCGTCGTCGCCGCGGTCCCGCTCGCCGTCTCGTGCGCCCTTCTGTTGGGGTACCAGCAGATGGCGTTCGGCACATGGAGTTTCGCGGGCGGCTATCTGCACCAGGGGTTCGGCCGCACGGCATTCTGGGCGCGGGGAGGGTTGAACGGCCTCCTGGGCCTCGCGCTCGACCAGGCGGTGGGGATGCTGGCATGGTCCCCGGTCTACCTCCTGGCCGTCCCCTCCGTCGCCCTCCTCGCGCGGGAACAACCGCGGCGGGGCTGGGGCCTCGCCGCCCTCGTCCTCTCGCTGTATCTCCCCGAGTCGCTCTACATGCACTGGTGGGGCGGGTACGCGCCCCCGCCGCGCTACATCGTCGCCCCCGCGCCGCTCCTCGGCGCCGCGCTCTGCTACGCCCTCTCCCGTTCGCCGGGGCGTTCGTTCACGATCCCGTTCGCATTCCTTCTCTCCGTCGGCATCCTCTTCGGCGCGCTGGGCTGCGCGTATCCGCTGACGCTGTACCGGCACGTGCACCTGCTCGCCTGTTTCGGCGTGGAGATCTCGAGCCGGGCGCTCCCGTCGTTCCTCCACCCGGTGCGCTCCACCTGGCCGCTCGCGTTCGCGTGGCTCTTCTTTATCGCCGCGCTCACCGCGTACTACCTGTCGGTGTGGGGCGGCGGCGCGAACCGGAGGGGGTGCCCGGACGGGGGCGACGGCGGCCGCTAGCGCCGCTCGATCTCGATCGCGTCGAAACGCAGGCGGGCCCGGTTGAAATGGCGGATCGAGAATTGGAGGGGGGTGAGCCGGTCGAGCGTGAATTCGAGCTCCTGCGGGCGGTATCGGCCGGGCCCGCGAAGATCGGCCGCCGCAAGCTCGCGGGAGGCCAGGGTGTCGCCGAAGGATGACGACGCCGCGAGGAGCGCGACCGAGCCCTCGTCCGCGTCTTCCGCCTCCATCATGAAACGCGCGCGGTACTCCCCGGGCGGGTAGAGGCGTTCGGGGCCGCTCGCCATCGGCATATGGGGATCCTCCTCGCGGCTGATCTCCACGGCGTGCCCGCCCGACGCCGCCGCGTCCTCGATGCACCGGCCGATATGGTACAGGTCCTCCGCCTCGTACCGGGGGCGCGGGTCCTCCTCCCCGTCGAACAGCACGTAGGCGAAATCCGCCCGGAGTCCGCTCCCGCCGAGGCGCTGCACCCTGAACTCGATGCGGGCGGACTCCTGATTGACGAACGAAAGGTCGAAGAGCCGGTATCCCCCGGGTGCGCCGAACTCGTCCGCGGAGAGCTCCCGGGCCGCGATGGTGCGCCCCTTCCCGACGTCGTACACCTCGAGCCTCGCCGCGGGCCCGTCGTCCGGCGGCGCGACCAGCTTCAGGTTGAACCAGACCCGGAACGCGCCCGTCGGGTAGAAGCGCGAGACGCCGCCGAAAAGCATCCCCTCCGGTTCGCCGCGGCCGACCGCGGCGATCGCGCGCCCGCCCGACGCCGCGGCGTCCTGGATGCGCCTGCCGACCTCATACCCGGCGGACCGCGCGGGGTACAGGTTCCCGACCGGGCTGCGGCGGCAGAACGCCGGCGGGGGGCCCGACGGCGCGTCGAGGACCTCAAAGAGGTGGTTGGGGCCTTCCTGCATCACGAACCGGAGGTACGGCGAGTCGAGAAGGTTGCGCAGGGTGAAGCGGAACGGGTAGCGGCTCACCTTGCGGGGGAACAGGTCCTGGTGGAGGACGATGTGCGAGACGTTCCAGTCCCGCAGCAGGGCGTGCTGCGCCGCCCGCAGCTCGCCGACGTTGAGACTCCGGAGCGGCTCGAACACCTCCGTCACGTAGCGCTGGCGGGGTACCGGGTTGTAGCCGTTCACGATCGGCACGCCGGTGAGCGTGGCGTAGTATTCGTAGATCGCGCTCCACGCGGAGTCTCCCGGCCAGATCGGCAGATCGAGGAGGCGTTTCCCCTGCGCCTCCCGGCGCACCGTCTCGTAGACGCGGTCCATCCCCCGCAGTATGCTGATCCCGATCGGCCGCTTCGGGTGGTAGTCCGCGAGCGCGAGGAACACGAGGAGGAACGCGGCGCCGCGCGCGGGTCTCCCGCGCGACAGAATGGCCCGCAGCCCGAAGCCGCACAGGACGAACAGGGCGGGGAGGGCGAGGCAGAGGATCCTGCTCGGGGTGCGGGAGAAGGCCAGGAACGGCACGCGCGCATGCAGCCAGCCGTAGACAGGAACCCGCGCCTCGAGCGTGGTGCCGAGGGCGAGCAGGTACCCGAGCGCGCAAAGCCCGACCCAGAAGTAGAGGAGCAGCAGGGCGCCGCCCTCCGCCCGCCCGCGGGCGATCTCGCGGCGCCGCTGGAGGATCCCCCAGAGGGCGAGAAGCAGCGCGGCGTATCCGGGGTAGATGTTCTTCTCCGCGTTGGGGCTCTTGCGGAGCAGGTCGCCGAGGAGCGGACTGAAGGCCTGGACGTTCTTGAGCGTCCGACCGCCGCTGACGGACGAGGGGGCGATGATGGCGTGACGCACCCAGAGGAGGTAGGCGACGCTCGCGGCGGCGGGCAGAAGCAGCCCCCCGAGGATGCGCAGGGCGGTGCGCGTCGCGGCGGGCCGTCCCGCCTGGCGGGCGAGAGCGGCGAACGAGACGGCGAAGTAGACGCAGAGCAGCGGGGCGAGGTAGAAGCTGATGTGGAGCTCGGTCATGGCGGTGGAGAGGACGCAGAGGCCGCAGGCCAGTCCCCACCGGAACGCGTTTCGTCCGCCTCCGCCCGCCGCGAACCCGCGCTCAATGCAGTAGAGCGCCAGCGGCGGGAGGAAGAAGACGAACCCCCCGATATGGCCCCCGTACAGGTGGCCGAGGCGGTACGGCACGCACGCGTAGAGGAGACCGCACGCGGCCGCGGCCCCGGGGCTCCCCGTGACCGCGGAGACCAGGAGCGCCATCGCCGCCCCCGCGGCGAGGAACGAAAGCACGACGAGGGCGTTGTAGGCGGCGATGTTGCCCAGCGGCATGAAGAGCATGAAGAGGAACGAGATCGGTATCCCCTGCGTCACGAAGGTGGGCGGGGTGCGCGGGGTGGAGAACTCGAAGGCGTTGGAGAAGAACGCGGTCCGGCCCTCGAGCGCCTTCTCGAAGAGCCAGAAACGGTACATCAGCTGGAGATAGTCTCCCGGGTGCTGATGCAGCAGCTCGAGGCCGGGGACGGGGAGAAACGAATAGGGCATCCCGCTGCGGAGATGGAGGGCGAGCGGGTGGCTGAAGATGAACGCGAGCAGGAGAAGCCCCGCGAGGAACAGCGCCCAGCCGCGAAGACCCATCGGTGACCTCCCTGCAACGGTGCCTGCGAACGGGGGCAGTATAGCGCGTCGCCGCCCGGGGTTCAACCCGCCCGTTTGACTGGCCGGCGGCCGTGTGGTATCCTGTGTCTGCTTGGGGTCCGATCGGTCCCGAGGCAGGAAGGACTCGGAGATGCGCGCCTCGCCCGACGACTGGCACCTTCGCCTCTTCGAGAAATCCGTCATCAAGCAGGTGAAGCTCTGCGCCTTGCGCGACTTTCTCCCGCCGACGGAGGGGAAGGTCTGCCTCGACCTGGGCGGGGACAACGGCGTCATCAGCCGCCTGCTCAGGGCGCACGGGGGCGTCTGGCACAGCGCCGATCTCAACGACGACGCCGTCGAGTCGATCCGCTCCCTGGTGGGGGAACGCGTCTCTAAAACCGTCGACGGGGCCGCGATGCCGTTCGCCGACGGGCAGTTCGATCTCGTCGCCGTCGTCGACTATCTCGAGCATCTCCGGGACGACCGCGGCTGCGTCGCCGAACTGCGCAGGATACTGAGACCCGGCGGCGTGCTGGTCGTGAACGTGCCGCATCTGAAGCGCCGTTCGGTGTCCCGCCTCCTCAGAAGCCTCGCGGGCCTCACCGACGAACAGCACGGGCATCTGCGGCCGGGCTACTCCCGGCAGGGGCTGGAGTCGCTTCTGGGGAACGGGTTCCGCGTGACGCGGGTCTCCACCTACTCGCGCTTCTTCACGGAACTGGTCGATATCGCGGTCACCCGGGCCTCCTCCGCCTCGGCGGGCGGGGCGGTCCACAGCACCAAGGGGCTGCTGATCACCGAGGCGCAGATGAAGCGGATGGAGAAGAGGTTCCGGCTCTACTGTTTCGCGTACCCGTGTCTGCGTCTCCTGTCGAAACTCGACGCCCTCGTTCCGTTCACGGAGGGCCACCGGCTCATCGTGCGGGCGGAGCGGGCCTGAGCGGCCGCGAAGCGCGCGCGCAACAGCGGAGGTGAACGATGAAGATGCTTGCGCGTCTCGCCGCGGCGTCCGCGCTCCTGTGCGCGGGGGCCGCCTTCTGCCTCGTCGACATCAACACGGCATCGAAGGGGGAGCTGGAGGGGCTCACCGGGATAGGGCCGGTGATGGCCCAGAGGATCATCGAGGGGCGCCCGTATCGCAGCGTCAACGATCTACGGAGGGTGAAGGGCATCGGCGGCAAGACCCTGGAGAAGTTCAAGGACGAGATCACGGTCGGCGCGCCCGGCGACTCCGCCAAGGCCCCGCGGGAGGAGGCGCCCCCGAGGGAGGAGCCGGAGCAGGCCAAGGTCCCCGTCTACGCCGCCCCGCCGTTCACGCTGGTCGAGTGCCACGCCTGTACGAACAGGTTCACGGTGTCCTCCGAGCTCGGCAGCGGCTGGTGCCCGTACTGCGACACGCGGTGGCGTTTGAAGACGCCGCAGGCTCCCGCCGCGCGGGAGGCCGCCGCGGCGCCGAAACCCGACGCCGCGGGGGGGGCGGTCGTGGACGCGATCCCCTTCTCGGAGGCGGCCGACTACGTCGACCAGAGGAAGAGCGTGGCGGGGACGATCGTGGGGGCGCATCGGTCGGCCAGGAGCGGCAACCTGTACCTGAACTTCCACGCCGATTACAGCAGGTACCTGTCCGTGAAGATCCCCGCAGCCGAGCTTTCGAAATTCCGCCGCGACGCGGAGAGCTACTACAACGGCAAGGAGGTCGTCGCCACCGGGGAGATCACCAGGGAGGGCAACGGGAACTACCTCCGCCTCACCGTGACGGCTCCGGCCGATTTCAAGGTGATCGAGTAGATGCCGACCCGCCGCGTGCGTCCCCCGTGCGGTAGCCGCGAGGCCTCGGCCGCGCGGCTGTCGATCGTCGGCGCGGTGCTCACCTTCGCCGTCTCGTCCGCCGTCGGCGTCGCCTGCGATTCGGTCGCCCTGCTGCTCGACGCGGGGACGGGGTTTCTCATCCTCTGCATGACGCTGTTCGCGCGGGTCGCGATACGCAAGGTGGGCAGCCCGCCCGACCGCCTCTTCCATTTCGGGTACGGCAAATACGAGCCGCTCGCCGCCGCCGCGCAGAACATCGGCATCATCTCCACGTGCGTCCTCGGGTCGATCGTCGCCGTCCAGGACATCATCCACCCGGAGGATATCGTCCGCTACGATCTCCCCGCCGCCTCGTCGCTCTTCTGCGGGATGCTCGCCCTGGCGCTGGGGGCCTACCTGCGGGGCGTCGCCGGGCGGGAGGGATCGGCCATCCTTCGCGCCTCCGCGACGCAGTGGTTCGTGGACGCGGGCCTTTCGTTCGCGATGTGCGCGGGGTTCATGCTCGGGATCGCGGCGGTTCGGCTCGGGTACCGGGAAGCCGCCCCCTACATCGACCCGACGATGGCGATCGTCCTCGCCCTTCTGTTCATGCGGCTGCCGCTCAGGGAGCTCGGCGGCGAGCTGCGGGAGCTTCTGGACGGCGCGCCGGAACGGGAGATCTGCGACCTGATCGAGGGGATGGCGAAGCGGTACGGGGCCCGCGCATGCGGCGTCCACCGGGTGCGGGCCCGGCGGGCGGGACGCAGGACGTTTCTCGATGTCGGATTCGTCGTGCGCGAGGATCTCACCGCCGCGGAGGCCGCGGCCCTGGCCGACGAGTTCGAGCGCGAGCTCATCGGCGCCGTGCCGGGGTGCGAGGCGACGGTCTACTTCAAGCCCGCGCGGCGTCCGCCCGTCGCCCCGCGCCGTGTCCCGGGGCTGTCGTGACGCGCCGGCGGACGGACCGGGCTACGGCAACGGGGGCGCGCCGCGGCTGTACGATGTGGAGTCCAGGACGGCAAGCCAGTCGTAGTCGGTGAAGCTCCTCGCGTCGAGAGGGAAGTAGCCCGGGTTCCTCGCGCTGCCGGAGCGCGCCCGGATCGCCGGGAGCGTTCCGGGAGGGAACTGCGTCCCCCGGTGCGTCGGGATGAACCGTGCCGGGCCGGGCGCGGCGGTCAGGAGCGCCTCGAGCGTGCCCGGTTCGGGAACGCCGATGCCGTTATCCTCCGACACCCCCAGCCCCGCGCCGACGACGGCGTAGCGGGCGCCGAGCATCGAGTCGAGGTGCGCGCCCGCCGGCCACCAGGCGAGCGCGTGCGGGCCGAGCTGCCACTCCGCCTTCCCCCGTTTCAGGTGGCTGTTGTGGGCGAAGACCAGCACCTTGCCCCGTCCGCATTCCAGGGTCGCGATGTAGGCCAGGGTGTCGGCCATCATCAGATCGCGTATCCCCAGCATCTCCGCGATCCGCGCCTCCGACCTCCGCGCCAGCGCGGCGTGGTAGTTCAGCAGGTGGCGCGCCATCTCCGCGTGGTGGACCGCCTCCAGGTACCGATCCCGCCCCTCGTCCGCCGCGAGCGCCGGGCGTCGCGCGCGGAGGTCGGCGATGAGCTCCTCCGTCTCGACCCGGAGGGCGGCCGCGGCGGGCGAGGAGCCGAACGCCTTCGACGGGTCGGTCGAGGCGGCGGGGTCCTCCCAGGCCGCGTCGTCCCCGAGGAGCGGCTCGATGCGCGCGCGGCGCGCCTCCGCCGCCGGGCGGTCGGCCGAGGCGAGATAGTCGAGTGCGAAGAGGACCAGGCGCCGCGGGCTCGGGGTGCCGATCATCTCCATCGGGCCGTCGAAGCCGTAGAAGCGGAGTCGTGTCGGCCGGGACGGATCGGCGTTCCGGCTCCGCATCCACTCCACGAGCTCCCGGTTCGCGTCGAGCCGGCCGAAGGTGTGACTGAACCCCTCCTCCCGCACCTCTTCGTACGACGCCGGGCCGCGGCCCGACACGAACTCGTCCACGAGTCGTCCGCGGAAGAAGTCGCTCTCGACGGCGATGGCGCCGAAACCGTGCGCCTCCGCGAGGCGTTGAAAGAGCCGGTTGCGGAG
>JAAYCL010000010.1 GCA_012729785.1 Chlamydiota bacterium
CCCTGGCCGGCTTGAGCGGAGCCCTTGAAGGCTCAACCTCAAGCCGGCCAGGGAGATATGTCATGCCTGATGCTGGTACTCCTGTCGCAGCCGTGAAAATCTTTCACAAAGAAACGTCATGAGCCCAAATATACACCATAATCCGCCGCCGCGCAATTCATGCGCACGGGAATGCGCATAACATCCAGCGGCGCAGTAGGATACAGAATATGTATCTCAGCGAATATTTTCTCCCGCAGGACGGGGCGCCGATGCGGGGACAGACGCGGCCCGGGACGCCGAAAGACGCCGCGCGGCGGCGCATACCGCGGGAAAAGGCCGGGCAACGGGGCGGGTGCCGATAAGGTGCCCGAGGGATACCCTTGGGATGCCCAGGCCCAATCGGCATCGCGGGAACGCCGTGGGGGATATGCCCAGTGCGGAACGGGGGCAGGATTTCAGTGCCGACCCGCGGCCGCGGATGCTATACTGAATCTCCGGTGGAGAGGTGGCAGAGCGGTCGAATGCGGCGGATTGCTAATCCGCTGTACTGGTATAATGCCGGTACCGAGGGTTCGAATCCCTCCCTCTCCGCCAGATTCAATCGGGGGCATGCGCACGGTTGGGGACGGACGCTGGCGGGGCCCCATTGCGTGCGCGGTGGCGTTCCTTGACCGAAGGGGGGGCGTCCGCCCTCTGGAGGATGGGATGGCGGACGACGGGAGCCGGCTCGTCGCCGTGGCACGCGAGACGGACCGCATCAAGGCCTCCGCCATCGTGGACGCGCTGCGCGAGGAGGGGATCGAGGCGGAGTGGCGCGAGCCGCGCGCCCCGTGGTTCGACGGGCTGGAGCGGGACTGGCTCGGGGAGAGGTACGGGCAGATTCTCGTCCTCGACGCGAACCTCGCGCGGGCGCGGGAGATCGTCGCGGGCCTGAGGGCCGCGGAAGGGCCGGGCGGCCCGCCGGCGCCATAGCGCGGCGCCGGCGGCTTTTCGGGAAGGTGGCGGCGTGCGGCCTATCGGGCACGACTTGCCCGCCGAATAGCGGGGCGAAATCGTATCCGCGGTCATTCAGTTCCGGGCGAAGTAACAAGATCTGGAGAGGTGGCAGAGTCCGGTTTATCGCGCACGACTCGCCCCGCCATGAAGGCGGGGCGCCCCGCCTTTATGGCGGGGCGAAATCGTAGTGTTGGGTAGCACGGGTAATGACATGTATTATGTCTATATCCTGAAAATGGGTAATGAACAGCTCTATACGGGATTCACTAAAAATCTGAAGCGAAGGATGCAGGAGCACAACGGCGGCAAGGTTGACTCCACGAAAAGAAGGTTGCCCCTTACACTAATTCATTACGAGGCATATCTGAAAGAGAGCGATGCACGTAGAAGAGAGGAATTTCTAAAGAAATCTCAGGGTAAGAGATACCTGAAGCTGCAAATCCGTGATTGTTTAGCTGAATTGGGTTCGAGGGCTGAATAAATGGAGAGGTGGCAGAGTCCGGTTTATCGCGCACGACTCGAAATCGTGTAGACCTTAACGGTCTCGTGGGTTCAAATCCCACCCTCTCCGCCAGTTTCTGCAAACGAGGATTCATCGAACAGAGGGACGCCATGCACCGATCGGAGATCAAGACGGTCCAGCCCGCGTCCGTGTTCGCGCTGCTGTTCAGCGCGGTGTTCATCGTCGGGCTGGTCTACCTGCTCGCTTCGAACCTCGGCCTGATGCCGCGCGACCTCGGGCGGATGCTTCAGGCGATCTTCGCCCGGCTGAACAGGCTCACCCCTGTGCCGCGGTCGCTCGCGTACGCCGCCTTCTGGGGCGCGGCGGCGGGAGTTGTGGGAATGGCGGCGTCGCTTGTGTATAATATCTTCGCCGGTATCGTGGGCGGAATCAAGGCGGAGATCGAGGAGTAACGCGCGCCCGTAGCTCAATTGGATAGAGCGTTTGGCTACGGACCAAAAGGCTGGGGGTTCGACTCCCTCCGGGCGCGCCATGATTACGGGTGCTCGCTGTCGGGTTCCCGCTTCCAGGGACGGGGCGTCCACACAACCCTGCGCGCCGGGTCCCGCGAGCGGGTCGGCGGAGATCCTCCCTCCCATGACGCACGCTGACGCGGAGCGCGATCTCGGGTACATGCGCGAGGCGCTGAAGGAGGCCGCGCAGGCGTTCGAGGAGGACGAGGTCCCGGTGGGCGCGGTGATCGTGCGCGGGGGGCGCGTCGTCGCCCGGGCGCACAATCAGGTCGAGCTCCTCAGGGACGCCACCGCGCACGCCGAGATGATCGCCCTCACGCAGGCCTCCTCCGAGGCCGGGGACTGGCGGCTCGACGGCGCGGCGCTCTACGTCACCAAGGAGCCGTGCCCGATGTGCGCGGGCGCCATCGCCCTCTCCCGCGTCGCGCGGCTGGTCTTCGGGGCGCGCGATCCGAAGGCCGGCGCCGCCGGGTCGAGGATGGACATCCTCGGGAGCGGCTGCCTCAACCACACGGTCGAGGTCGAGGCGGGCGTGGAGGAGGGGGAATGCGGGGCGCTGCTCAAGGCGTTCTTCAAGAAGCAGCGCGCGGCGGCAACATGATGCGGAGAGGTGCGAGAGCGGTTTAATCGGCACGCCTGGAGAGCGTGTGTACCTCTCAAGGGTACCGAGGGTTCGAATCCCTCCCTCTCCGCCATTCCTTCCCCGGGCCGTGCGATCGGGGTGCACGCGGGGGTAACCCGTGAACAGGAAGATCGCGATCATCGCGCTCCCCCTCGGTCTGTTCCTCCCCCACACCGCGGCCCCCGACCCCGCCCCCGTCGAGAAGATCGGCGTGGTCGCGACCATCCTCCCGTACGCATATTTCGCCGAGCGGGTGGGGGGGGAGGCGGTCGAGGTGTCGGTGATGGTGCCCCCGGGCGCCAACCCGCACAGCTACGAGCCCGCGCCGCGGCAGCTCGACGCGCTGGGCCGGGCGCGGCTGTACGTCAAGGCGGGCACCGGGATCGAGTTCGAGCTGGCCTGGATGGACAAGCTCACGGCGCTGAACCGGACGATGCGGGTGTGCGACGCCTCGCGCGGGATCGCCCCGCTCGGGGTGGAGGGGGAATGCGGGCACGCGGAGGAGCGGGGGCGTGCGCACGGCGCCGTGCGCGGGCGGGATCCGCACGTGTGGCTCTCCCCCGCAAACGCCGCCGTCATCGCCGAGAACATACGCGCCGCTTTGGCGGAAATCGACCCCGCCCGCGCGGAGGCGTACGCGGCGAATGCGCGGGCGCTGCGGGCGGAACTCGATCGTTTGGACGGGGAGGTCGCGGCGGCGCTCCTTCCCGCCCGCGGCAAAACGTTCTTCGTCTTTCACCCCGCGTGGAGCTATTTTGCCGCGCGGTACGGCCTCGTGCAGGCGCCGATCGAGGCCGGGGGGAAGGAGCCTGGGGCGAGGGGGTTCGCGGCGTCGGTGAAACGGGCGCGGGAGCTCGGGGCGAACGCGGTGTTCGCGTCGCCTGAGTCGAGCCGGAGGGGCGCCGAGGTCGTCGCCCGGGAGATCGGGGGGCGCGTGATCGTCATCGACCCGCTCGCCAGGAACTATCCCGAGAACCTCCGGCGCGTGGCGGCCGCTTTGGCGGAGGAGGCGCGATGAGGGGCGAGGAGATCGTGCGCCTGAAGGACGTCTGCGTCTCCTACGGGGGCGTGCCGGCGCTGGAGGAGGTGAACCTCTCCGTGCGGCAGCGGGACTTCCTCGGCATCATCGGGCCCAACGGCGGCGGGAAGACCACCCTCCTCAAGACGATCCTCGGCCTCATCGCTCCGTCGCGCGGCGAGGTGCGCGTCTTCGGCCGGAGGCCGCAGGAGGCCGGGAAACTCGTCGGGTACGTGCCGCAGCATGTCCCGTTCGACCGCCTCTTCCCGATCAGCGTCTGGGACGTCGTGCTGATGGGGCGGCTCGCTCACGCGCCCCGCCTGGGGTACTACAAGGCGGAGGACCGTGCGCGGACGCGCCGGGCCCTTGAGACCGTGGGGGCGTTCGACCTCCGGGACCGCCAGATCGGGGAACTGTCGGAAGGGCAGAAGCAGCGCGTGTTCATCGCGCGCGCCCTCGTCACGGACCCCAGGCTGCTCCTGCTCGACGAGCCCACCGCGAGCATCGACGCCTGCGCGCAGGAGGGGATCCACCTCCTCCTGAAGCGGCTGCGCGAGCGGATGGCGGTGGTGCTCGTGACGCACGACGTCGGCGTCCTCTCCGCGCACGTGGACACGATCGCCTGTCTGAACCTCCGGCTCCACTACCACGAGTCGAAGGAGATCACCCTCGACGACCTCCAGGCGGTCTACGGGTGCCCGGTGCAGATGATCGCCCACGGCGTTCCCCACCGGGTGATGGAGGCGCACGGAGTCCGATGACCGGGATGCTCCAGTACGAGTTCGCGCGGAACGCGCTCGTTGCGGCCCTGCTGGCGAGCGTCGCCTGCGGCGTCATCGGCTCCTACGTCGTGGTGAAGCGGCTCGCCTCCATCAGCGGCGGGATCGCCCACGCCGCCTTCGGCGGGATCGGCATCGGCTACTTCCTCGGGATCGATCCGCTCCTCGGCGTGCTGCCGTTCAGTCTCGCATCGGCGGCGGGGATCTGGGCCGTGAGCAGGAGAGGCCGCCTTCCCGAGGACACCGCCGTCGGGATCTTCTGGGCGATGGGGATGGCGGTCGGCGTGCTCTTTATCGGGCTCACGCCCGGCTACGCCCCCGACCTGTTCGGCTACCTGTTCGGCAGCATCCTGACCGTCCCGCGCTCGGACCTGTACCTGATGCTGGCGCTCGACACGCTGATCGTCGCCGTGGTGGGCCTGCGCTACAAGGAGCTTCTGGCGCTCTCCTTCGACGAGGAGTTCGCGAAGGTGTCGGGCATCCGGGCGGAGGCGATGTACCTGATGCTCCTTGGGCTGGTGGCGGTCACGGTGGTCGTACTCATCCGGATCGTCGGGATCGTGTTGGTCATCGCCCTCCTGACCATCCCCGCGGCGATCGCGCGACAGCACACCCGGAACCTGACGCGGATGATGGCGCTCTCGACACTCGTCTGCGCCGTTTTGTCCTTCGCGGGCCTTTGGATCTCCTACGCAACGGACCTTCCCTCCGGCGCCACGATCATCCTCCTCGCCTGCCTCGCCTTCGCGGCGTCCGCCGCGGCGCGCGCGGCCGCCGAGCGGACGAGGGGGCGTTCGGCCCGCTGACAGCCGGAATCCCGGCTCTTTCCCGCCGGCGGGGCCGCCGAACGGTACGCTTGCCACGGCACTGCGCCGATGGTAGTATCCTGAAGGTATGAGCGCGATCTGGTTCGGGCGTGCGGCGTTCCGCGGGGCGCGCTTCACCCTCGGGTTCGTTCTCCTCGTGGCGGTTTTCTCCTCTCCCTCGGCGGCCTATGAGCCGACTGTAGGGCCCACGGAGATCCCCACCGTTACGCCCACGCCCACATCGACGCCCACGGAGATCCCCACCGCAACACCCACGCCGTCCCCGCTCCCGGAGTACCTTGTGCTTTCCGCGAAAAAGGAGGACGAAGACGGCAACGTCCGCCTGCACTACACGTGCGATTTCCAGCGGTATGACTATCGCGGGACGCCGGTGGACGTCTACCTCGCCGCGGTGGCCGGACCGAGATTCACGGACGATGAGCCGTTCAATCTCGGCACGCTGTTCGACGCGGACGAGGTGCGCATCTTCAGGGCCGATATGGGTACCTACGTCTCCAACGGCGTGGTCGAGGGCCCTACATTCCGCGGGGCGGTATTCACCTCGGCGGAAAGCAGCTCGCTGCTGATCAACACCGTGTCGTCGGAGATCTACCGTCAGCCGTTCGCCTTCGCGGCGGCCTTCGTCCGGTCCGGGACGGGGGAATTCGTGGCGACGGACGGTTTCCCCGTGGCGGGCTCCGGCATCGTCACCCCGTTCCAGTATCGCGCCGTGATACTCGACAGGACCATACACGTGGGGGACGACTACGATTCGTATATGGCGGATTGGGAGGTTCCGAATCCGGAGGGGCTGAGCATAGACGTCCGGTTCTCGATGGCGCATGTCCCCAACGGGCTCGCCGTGCTTCACGGCGGGTATTGGGGAACCTACTACCGCAACGCGGTCTACCTGAACGGCTCCTACCTCGGCGCCATTCCCGGTCTCATGAACGGGAACCACTGGGCGTGGTCAACCGTCTATGTCTCGCCGGAACGGTTCCGCGAAGGCGGGAATACGATGGGGTTTCGCGACGACATCAATCCGGAGACCGGGCACTGGGACAACTACATGGCGAAAGGGTGGGAGCTCCACTACAACTGAGGAGCGGCGGGCGGGAACCTACCTGTACGAGCTGCGGCGGTTTGCCTTGAACGCCACCGACTTGTTGTGGGAGATGCTGCTCCACTTGTACTTCCGCGAGATCTCCGTGTAGACGCGCTGTGCCTGCTTGTCCATCTTCTTGTCGAGGCAGGTCTGGCAGCACTGGAACATGTTGTGCTGTTTGAAGTCCGGATCGGCGGAGAGGGCGGATTCGGGCGCGTCGCTGCCAAGCGTCTTGTCGCACACCGCGCATCTTCCTTCGGCCGTCTCAGGCGCTTCCGAGTACGCGGGTTGCGCGATGAGCATCGCAATCGCCAGGCACCACAGGAGATATATCGTCTTCGTCTTCATCTTCGCTCCTTCATCGAAAAGATAGCTGACCGATGGACGCGTGTCAAGGGGGGGGTGGATTTTGGCCTTCTCCCGGTTTCCGAGAAGCGCTGCGGTGCGCATCTCGGTGGACGAAAAATCGGGTGACGCGGGGACTCTTCGACGACATCCCGCAGGGCTGCCCGCAGCGCGTGAGGGTGGAAGATGATTGCGAACGTCAGAGAAGCCGCCCAACTCTATGCCGATGCGCAAAACAGGCTACGTCGAACAGTGACCGTGGGGCATCCGGTCTCGGGATAAAGCGCTTGAATGCGACCTCGGCCTTTCGTAGCATTGATACGGCGGCGTTCCATGCTGACCCGAGGCGGGTAGGTCGTGACTGTTTTGTGGCCATATTTCGGCGACACTGGTCAGGAATGGTCGCGGACAGCACAACGCGCCTTTGGTGGAGAATGAACGCAACGCACCGGTAATGCGGGTAATTAGAGCACGCGGCAGGGGTCGCGGCGCACAGGGCCGATGTAGCTCAACTGGCAGAGCAGCTGATTTGTAATCAGCAGGTTATCGGTTCGACTCCGATCATCGGCTCCACCGCCTCTTGTGGGCGGCGGGGGGGTGCGCTATAATGCGTCCTGAAAAAGGCGGCCGCATCTCCCGCTCCTTGCTTTTGTTCTTTGCGCCGTACACTTCTTCTGCTGTTGCGTGGGTAGGTACCCAAGCGGCCAAAGGGGGCAGACTGTAAATCTGCTGGCTTTTGCCTTCGAAGGTTCGAATCCTTCCCTGCCCACCAGTTCCACGGCAAAGAAAATGTAACGTGTACGGTGTGGGGTAAAAGATAAAGGGCGGGCATCGTGGTAGGTTCCTGACGACGATGCCCGCCCTTCCGCTGCTCTCTCTCTCTCTCTCTCTCTCTCGACGGCTACTCCACGATGAAGCTGTTGCTGTAGTCCACCTCCGCGATCGTTTTGCCTTCCATCACCGCGGCGACGAACTGGCATGTCCCCTTCGGCCAGTCCGCCGGAAGATGCATGTCGAGCGAGGCGGTCATCGCCGTGTTGAACGGAAAGCCGACGGCCGCACGGGGGGCCGCCTCGACGGTCTCGATCTCGACGAACCCCTTCCCCGGCCCGGCGTAGCACTCGATGCGACCGTCCGGGAGCATCACGCCGAGGATGATGGCGACCGTGCTGATGCCGTTTGGAACGATCTCCCAGTGGAGCGTGATCGTCGAGCCGGCGGCGACGCGATTGTGCGGGACGGAGAGATGCAGCCCCGCTTCCTTGGCCAATGACGAAGCCGCCGCCGCGCAGAGCGCGCACGCGACACAGACGGCCACCCACCTCTCTCTTCCCTTCGCCATGACACCCCCGCCTCTTTACTTTGATATTAGCACAGTATGCCCTCGGGGGCAAGCATCCTGTACGGCATCCGGAGATCCGGGACAGGCGACGTTGGAGGGGGGGCGTGACGGGGCCGTTTCGTTATTTTGGATCGGGCTTCGCCGTCGAGCGCCGGGCGCAGAAGAAGGCGGTCAGGGCCGCGATGCCGGCGCTCCATGCCGCGGCGAGCGGCCATGTGAGAGCCTCCTTCCTAAAGAACGCCGGGAAGATCCGAAGGGGGAACCTCGGGAAACAGTACGCGGCGAGATGGCGGTGTTTATAGAGGAGCCCGGGACGCGCGCAGCCGAGCCAGCCGAACGCGAGGCTCGCGGCGAGCAGGAGGGCGAAGAGGGCGGCGAACGGCCGGCGCAGCCGCGCCGCGAGCGCGGCGCAGATAGCGGCGCCGAGGAACGGCGCGGGCGCGACCATGTAGCGCGGGGGCGGGGCGAAACCGCCCCACCAGAAGACGAACTGCGCGCCGGGGAGATAGATGGCGAGCAGCAGCAGGCCTATGTAGATGCCGAGGGCGCGGCGCGTGCGGAAGAGAATGACCAGCCCCGTGGGCGACAGGAGGTAGACGGGCGACCAGGAGAGGAGGCCGTGCCCGCGGTCGAGGAGGATGCCGAAGACGCCGTCGAGAAGGCCGCGGCTCGAGAGGCCCCGCTCGCCGTAGTTCTGGTACAGGTATCCGGCCGCGGGATTGAGCGACCCGAAGGCGCGGTGCTGGTACGAGAGGAAGAGGGCGAGGGAGGCGAGCAGCGGGACCGCGGCGACGACAAGGGCCGCCGCGCGGCGGCGAGGGTTTTCGTCGGTCCACGCCCGGCGCGCGTGCATCGCCGCGAGGAGGAGGGCGGGGAGGAGGAAGCGGAAGGAGAGCCACGGGAGGAAGGCGACGCAGAGGGACGAGATGATGAGGGAACCCGTGAATCGGGGAG